>JAKSOX010000195.1 GCA_024405335.1 Kiritimatiellia bacterium | reverse complement strand
GACGATCGGCGGCGTGGTGCACGAACTCGGCTGCGGCATGCTGATCGACTTCGACGTGCCCGCGCCCCTGCGCGAAACGCTGATGCGGTCCATCTGCAAGGCGGCGTACAACAAGTTCCGCGCCTGGCGCGCCGATCCGCTCAGCGAATTCTCGCGCCTGTGGGACGCGGCCTTGGGCGACCAGGCGTTCATGTCGTCGGTCGACCCGGTCGTCAAGGAGCTCGACGCAATCGGCGAAGGGCTCGACAAGGCGTCCGCGCAGGACCTCGAACGCTGCGTGAAAAAAACGCTGCCGCGCTGGGTAGCGTTTCCCTACGAGCTCTCGCTCCTGCGCGCGAACTGGCTGGACGACCAGATGTTCGCCGAATGACGCGATGCTCCCCAAGGCGATTTTTGAAAGCAACCGGGGTTGAGTTCGCGGCGCGGACGTGGTACACTCTTGCGCCGAGGTGACGAAATGAAAATTGCAGTGATTGGCGATGGTGGGTGGGGCACGGCGACGGCGCTTCTTTTGAACGGCTACGGCCACGACGTGACCGTGTGGGGGCCGTTCCCTGATTACGTCGAGGAAATCAAATCGACGCATCTCAATCCGCGTTACCTGAAAGGCGTGGCGATTCCGGAAACCATTTCCTGGACGGCGGACCGCGGCGAAGCCGTGAAGGGGGCCGAAATCGTCGTGCTCGCCCTCACGTCGAAGTACTACGGCGCCGTGTGCGAAACTTTCAAGGGAATCATCCCCGTCGACGCGCTCGTCGTTTCGCTTACCAAGGGGCTTTGCGAAAAGACCCATGCGCGCATGAGCGAATTGGCGACGTCCATTCTCGGCGTCAAGCGCGTCGTCGTCCTGTCCGGGCCGACGCACGCGGAGGAGGTTTCGCGCGGCGTTCCCACCACGATCGTCGCCGCCAGCGCCGATCCGGCCGACGCGGAAATCGTCCAACGCGTGTGGAGCGGTCCGAAATTTCGCGTGTACACGTCTTCCGATCCCGTGGGCGTCGAAATCGGCGGCGCCGTCAAAAACGTGATCGCCATCGCCGTGGGCGCTTCGGACGGTCTCGGCTTCGGCGACAACACGCGCGCCGCGCTCATCACGCGCGGTTTGGCGGAAGTCGGACGATTCGCCGCCGCCTTGGGCGCGCAGCCCGCCACGGTGTACGGCCTTTCCGGCGTCGGCGATCTGATCGTGACGTGCACGTCCGTCCACTCGCGCAACCATTTCGTCGGCGAGCGGCTCGGGAAGGGGGAAAAGATGGCGGACGTCCTCGGTTCCATGCAGATGGTGGCCGAAGGCGTCTGGAACGCCAAGGTGATCCACGGAGTGGCGCGTTCGCTCGGCGTGGAGATGCCCATCACGGAGCTCGTCTACAAGCTTTGCTACGAGGATTATCCCGCGCGGGACGCCATTGCCGCGCTCATGTCGCGCGATCTCAAGAGCGAATGATCGCCGGGCCGTCTGCGGCGTCACTTCGCGTCCGCGGCGCGCAAGGAGGCCATGCGTGCCGCAATCGTCGCTTCATAGCCGCGGTCGGAAGGGCGGTAGTAGGTTTTCGGAATCCGCAGGTAGCTTTGCTGCACCCAGGCGTCGGCGTACGAATGCGGATAGACGTAGTCCGGCGCACGGTCTTTGCCGACGGCTTTCACGTGGACGTTCTTGAGGTGTTCCGGAACCGGTTGCACGGCGCCGCTTTGCACGTCCGCCATCGCCGCTTCGACGGCTTCGTAGGAACGGTTCGATTTCGGCGCCGTCGCCAAGTAGGTCGTCGCCTGCGCCAGGGAAATGCGCGCTTCCGGCATGCCCACGAATTCCACGGCCTGAAGGGCGGCCACGGCCACGGAAAGACCGCGCGGATCGGCGTTCCCTATGTCTTCGGACGCGAGTATCACCAGGCGGCGCGCGATGAATCGCGGGTCTTCGCCGGCCACGAGCATTTTGGCAAGCCAGTATACGGCGGCGTCAGGATCGGAGCCGCGCACGGACTTGATGAACGCGGAAATCGTGTCGTAGTGGCCGTCTTCCTTTTTGTCGTATTGCACGATGCGCTTCTGCACGCATTCCTGGATCACGTCGAGCGTTATGCGCAAAACGCCGTCCGCGGAAGGGGGTGTGGAACGGAACGCGATTTCCAGCGCCGTGAGCGCGTGGCGCGCGTCTCCGTCGCATATCTCGGCGAGAAAGCGCCGGGCGTCGGGATCGAATCGGGAAGGGGTCTTTCCGAATCCCCTTTCGGCGTCCGTGCACGCGCGGTCCAGCAAACGCTCGACGGCTTCCGGCGTAAGCGGACGAAGCTCGAACACCAGCGAACGGCTCGTCAACGGCGTGTTCACGAACATCGAGGGATTGTGCGTCGTGGCGCCGATCAACACCACCGTGCCGTCCTCCACGTACGGCAGCAGCACGTCCTGCTGGGCTTTGTTGAAGCGGTGGATTTCGTCCACGAAAAGAATCGTGCCCGGACCGCCCAGTTCGTTCCGCGCGCGCTCGCACACCTTGCGGATTTCGGCCACGTTCGAAATGACGCCGGAACAGCGCACGAAGTTGCGCTTGGTTGCCTTGGCGATCACCTCGGCGAGCGTCGTCTTGCCGCAACCTGGCGGACCGTAGAGAATGATGTTAGTGAGCCGGTCCGCTTCGATCACGCGGCGCAAAAGCTTGCCGTCGCCAAGGACGTGTTCCTGGCCGACGACTTCGTCTATCGTGCGCGGACGCATCCGCGCCGCCAACGGTTCTGTGTCTTCCCAACTCATCGCGCACATTATAACATAATGCGTAGTTTACATAACATCCATTGTACGGGTTGGCGATAGGACTTGCGCTGGATGCTTCCGCCGTGATACAATACGCGGCGGAGGCAAAGATGGACGAAGAACTGCACAACGATTCCGGTCAACCGACGAACGCCGTGAGCCTTTTCGCTCAAGGCGGCGCCACCAACGATTTTCCCGTGCTCAAGGCGTTTCAGGAATACATCGACGCAGAGCAGACCAAGGCGCGCAAGCGCATGTTGGGCCTGTCCATTTTCTTCGTCGTCCTGCTGATGGTCGTCGTTTCCACGTTCGCCGTGATTTTGGTCATGCTGGTGAACAGCAAGCAGACGATGATGGATCGTCTGCTGGACATGGCCATGAAGGAAAAACCGGCCGCCGCGGAACCCGCTTCGGGCGAAGTCGCCAAGCTGAACGACAAAATCGCCGCCTTGCAGGAAAAACTGATGCAGCAGCAACTTGAACGCGAACGCGCCGAACAGGCGGCCCGGATTGAGAAGCTCCGCGAAGACCAGACGCGCCAGCAGCGCGAACAGGCGGCGCGCGAACAGAAACTCCGCGAAGACCAGGCCCGCCAGCAGCGCGAACAGGCGGCGCGGGAGGAAAAACTGCGCCAGGAACAGGATGCTTTGAAACGGTCGCTCGCGGAACAGAAAAAAGCCATGGCGAAAGAACTGGCCGCCCAACGCGCCGAACTCGAGACCGCCCGCAAAAACCTCGAAGCGTCGCGCAAGGACACGGACGCCGCCGACGCCAAAGCCGCCGAACGCGAACGCTTCCTGCGCCGCCAGTATCCGGACTACTACGCCAAAGTCGACGCGGCGAAAAAACGCACGGAGAACGCGAAAAACGAGGGTGGCGAAGCCGTTGCCACGGAGCCGAAAAAGGTCGCCCGGAAAGCCGCCAAGGTCCCTTCCCAAGAACCAGCCAAAAAGATTTCGATGCAGACCAAAGCAGATGAAGCTTCCCAGGCGGCGAATCTCGACGAAATCAAGCCCATCGATTATTTCTCGGAGTCCATCGAATCCATTGACGTGGAAAACGGCGACGACGACGTCCCCTTCCTCATCAACAATCCTTCGGCCGGAAAACCGGCGAAGTGATTTGCAC
>JAKSOX010000194.1 GCA_024405335.1 Kiritimatiellia bacterium | reverse complement strand
GGCGGGGCGATGGCCTACATCAACGGTTCCACGCGCGCGAGCTATGGTCCGCAGTACCTCTTCGATGCCGACGAAACCACGACCGCTTCGCGGTGGGATCCGAAAGGAACGACGCCGTATTACGCACAGTATGTCTTCAAGCCGAACGGCGTGGAGACGCGCCGGAGCGTGACTGGCATCGGACTGAACTCCCACAAACCCACCTCCAACCAGAACCGTGCGCTCTACGGTTTCGACTTCCAGGGCTCGAACGACGGGACCGATTGGACGACGCTCCTTTCCGTCTCGCAGCTTGATCCGATCGTTTCCGGGACGTGGGACTTCCCCAACTCCGAAACGTTTTCCCGCTACCGGTTTGTCGTGACCAAGGCAGAATCCCAGCTGGAAATGTACAACCTTGCGTTCTACAGCTATCGCGACGACGACGTTCTGGAGATACGCGGCTCTCCGGCCTACGGCACACCCGATCCCGACTACGGCGTCCACGTCGGCCTCGCCCAAGGGCAGGAAATGACGCTGACGGCGCCGTCGGCGGAGATCGACGTTTCGGAAGACGAGAAGTCCGTCTGCACGGGGTACGCGCTGGCGGTCGACGGTGCGGAAACGGTCTACGGTGCGGGGACGAGCTGCGCGTACGTCCATGCGGGGAAGGGCACGGCGCTGACGTGGCTTTTCGCCAGCGCCTATCGCCAGCGCGTCGCGGTCGTGGGGTCGGGGACGGTCGACTGCGCGGCGGAATCCTTCGTCGCCGCCGGCACGGCGCTGACGATCACGGCGACGCCGGATGACGGATGTTCGTTTCTGGAATGGCGCGGCGACGTGCCGAAGGGCCAGTCGCAGAATCCGTCTCTCGTCTTCACGGTCGACGGGCCGCGGTCGCTCACCGCCGTCTTTTCGTCGCCGGTACACGTGAGCGCGACTGGTGACGACGCGAACGACGGCACCTCGTGGGCGAAGGCCGTGCGGACGGTTGCGCGCGGTTGGGAGCTGTGCGGCGGTGTGGGCAGGATGCTTGTCGGAGAGGGCGAATTCTCCGTCCGGCCTGGCCTCCTCGCGGTGACGGGCAACCTTCAAATCGAAGGGAGGGGGCCGGGCAAAACGGTTCTCGTGGCGGACAACTCGGAATCGACGGGGACGCTGCTTGCGGTCGGCCACGAACGGGCGATGGTGGCGGGCGTGTGCGTGAAGGGGGCGCGGCAGGAGACCGGTCCCGGCGCGGGGCTGGTGCTGACTGCCGGCGTGGTGACGAACTGCTGCTTCGACAGTTGCACGACTTCCACCCGGGGAGGCGGAGTGTGGCTGAACGGCACGGGGACGCTCGTCGATTCGGTCGTCACCAACTGCACGGCGACCGTGACCGGCGGCGGCGTCTACTTCACGGCGGGAACGTTTCGGAGCAACCTCGTGACCTGCTGCAGCGCCCCGGATGGCGGCGGCGCCTATTTCGCCGAGGCGGCGACGGTGTCCGATTCGGCTTTTTGCGGCAACAAGGCGTCGTCCAAGGGGGGCGCACTGGCGTGCGAAGCGAAGGACGTGTTCTTCACCAATTGCGTCTTCGAGGCGAACGTGGCCGTCGACGACAGCGGCGTCATCAACAGCTGCCCCGGCTCGGTGGTCTTCGAGGACTGCCTTTTCTCCGGCAACAAGTCGACGACGAGGCGATCCGGCGTCGGCATGCACTTCGGCGGCGTCATCCGCCGTTCGCGGCTCGTGGGCAACGGCAGCAACGATTCGACTTTTGGCGGGGTGCTGTACCTGGAAGGGACTTCATTGCTCGCGAATTGCCTTGTCGCGAACACGGTCGGCGGGAAAGGCGCGATTTACGGCATCGGCGGCGCCATCGTCAACTGCACGGTCGTGTCCAACCGCTGCAACGCTGGCGGCGCGATGTGGTCGACGGGCGGCGAAGTGCACAACACGATCTTCGCCTGCAACGTCACCGGCGGCGGCGCGGTCGTTTCGAATTGGACGGACTCCGCCGCGAACGCGAAAAATTGCTGCATCGAGGCGCACGATCCGACCGTGCTGGGCGAGGGGTCGATCTCGAAGGATCCGCGTTTCGCCGACGCGGCGAACGGCGACTACGCGCTCGCCAAGCGGTCGCCGTGCGTGAACGCTGGCGACAACGCGCAGGTCGCGGCGGGCGATCGCGACCTCGGCGGCAATCCGCGCATCCGCGCTTTCGGAGGACGCGCGAAGCACGACGTCGTCGACATGGGCTGTTACGAGTCGCCTTGGCGGCGCACGACGGGTTCGCTGGTTCTGGTCCAATGAGAGGGATCGGCGTGTTGAACATGGCGGGCAAGGCGATTGCGGCGTGCGCGGCGTTTCTGGCGGCGTGCGCGGCGTTTGCGGAAAGGAATCAGACGAGATGTTGAACAGAAAGACCTTCATCGGATCGGCCGTCGCCTTCGCCGGGGCGCTGGGGGCGGCGGGAAAGGACGCCAAGCCGGGAAATTGCGTCTCGCTGAAGGCGGAGGTTCCCGTGGAGGACGAGGTGGACGTGCTGGTCGTCGGGGGCGGCCCGGCGGGCGTGTGCGCGGCCGTGCACGCCGCTCGGGAGGGGAGGCGCGTCTTCCTCGCGGAGGAGACCGGCGCGTTCGGCGGCGCGGCGACGGCGGCCGGCGTGCCGGCGTTTTGCCGCTTCGGGGACGGCAAGCGGATTCTCGTTTCCGGCGTCGGACTCGAGGTCCGCAAGATGGTCTCGCGGGAATATTCCGTATCCCACGACTTCGTGCCGATCAACGCCGAGGACCTGAAACTCGCCTATGACAAGGTGGTGGCCGAATCGGGCGTCCGCTTTTCGTTCTTCACCAAACTCTGCGCCGTCGAGAAGGAAGGACGGCGGATGTCCGCCGCGGTATTCGTGTCGAAGCGCGGGCTATTCGCCGTCCGCGCCAAGGTCTTCGTGGACGCGACGGGCGACGCGGACCTCGTCGCCTTCGGCGGCGGAAAACATTCGCTCGGCGACGCGACGGGCGCGACGATGCCGGCGACGCTCTGCACGCTTTGGGGCGGCATCGATTTCGACCGCGTTTCGAGTTTCAAGGAGCAGCTCGAGAAGGTCGCCGAGGCGGTGAAGGACGGACATTTCACCGTCCCCGACTTGCACCTCACCGGCATTCTGAAGACGCCGCACGCGCCGAAGGGGATCGGCGGGGGCAACGTGGGGCACGTCTTCGGCGTCGATCCTACGGACGAACGGTCGCTCACGAAGGCGATGGTCGACGCGCGCAGCCGGATGGGCGAGTTCGAGAGCTTCTACAAGAAGTACCTGAAGGGCTACGACGACCTGCGGCTCGTCTCGACGGCCGGCTATCTGGGCGTCCGCGAGTCGCGGCGAGTGACGTGCGACTACACGCTCACGGCGGACGACTTTCTGCGCCGCGCCAGTTTCGACGACGAAATCGGCCGCTACTGCTATCCCGTCGACGTCCATCCGAGCTCCGCCGATCCGAAGGCCTACGCCGAGTTCGAACGCAAGTTCAAGAAGCTTTACCGCTACAATCCGGGCGAGTCCTACGGCATTCCGTACCGTTCGCTCGTGCCGGCGTCGTTCGACAACGTCCTCGTCGCGGGGCGCTGCATCGGCGCCGACCAGGCGATGCAGGCGTCGGTGCGCGTGATGCCCGGCTGCTACATCACCGGACGGGCGGCCGGCGTCGCCGCCGCGCTCGCCGTCGCATCCGGCGCCGTGCGCGCGATCGACGTGAAGGCGTTGCGCGCCCGGCTGGGATGACGGGGGCTGCGGTCGATCTCGGCGGCAATTTGCGCGTGCGCGGCAAGGCGCCGGATCTCGGCTGCTTCGAGCTTGTGCGCCGTGGATCCGTGATGTTCGTCCGGTAGCCAATCTCCGCCGCCCGCCCCGGACGGGACGGGCGCA
>JAKSOX010000193.1 GCA_024405335.1 Kiritimatiellia bacterium | reverse complement strand
TTCGTGACCCGCAGGGGCCGCATTCCGGCCCCGATCCACTCGTTCAAGAACTGACGTCCCCAATGGACGGCATGGACAGATTGCCCCGCATTTTTTTGCACCTCGGCTTCGCGCTGGCCGCCGGCGCGCTCGCGTTGAAGGCGTTCTGCCCGATCGAAAAGGGCGAGGCGGCGCTTCGCGCCGGCGAGAGCGTGGATCTGGACGGCGACGTGCTGGTGCTCAAGCGTTTCGACGTGCCGAAGTACCCGAGCGGCAACCCGCGCCAGTACGTGTCGTCCGTGCACGTGGTGTGTCCGAACGGCGACGGCGCGCCCGAAGTCGTGAACGCGGAGATTTCCGTGAACCATCCGCTGCGCCACAAAGGCCGCTGGGTATACCAAAGTTCCTATGACGCCGCCGGCGAAGAATACACCGTGCTTTCCGTGGTGAAGGATCCGCATTTGCCGATTGCGGCGCTGGGCGGCGTTTTGCTGTTTGCGGGGGCGTTGCTGCTGGCGGTGCGCGAAGCGCGCCGTCCGGGTGTTCGCGCGTCCGTTGCCGGGCGTTTCGCGGCGCTCAAGGTGCTGCAGGCGCTGGCGCTGACGTTCCTGCCGCTGTTCATCGTGGGGCGCGCGCTGTTGACGCGCGAACTGATGCCGGCGCTGCAAAGTCCGTTTCTGGTGCCGCACGTGGGCGCGTATCTCGTGGCCTACGCCTTCCTGTTTTTTGCGGCGTTCGGCGTGGGCGTGCGGTTCGTGCCGTTTGCGTTCTTTCTGGTCACCTGCGGACTCGTGCTGGGCGCGGTTTGGGGAAAAATCTGCTGGGGCGACTGGTGGCAGTACGATCCAAAGGAAACGTGGTCTTTGGCCACGTGGCTCGTGTACGCGGCGTATTTCCATTTCAGATCTCGGCCCAAGGTCGCGAAGGCGTTGCTCGCGTTCGGCGCGGTGATGGTGGTGCTTACGCTCACCTGGGTCAATTTTTCGCGTATTTTCACGGGGCTGCACAGTTACGCGTGACGGTGCGGCGAAACTGACAAACGAAACGACACGAACGAAGGAGCGATGGCATGCGCAAGGTTTTGACGGCGTTGTTGGCGGCGGGGCTGTCCGCCGCGGGTTTGGCGGCCGAATGGCCGGGGTTCTCGCGCGGCATGGGAATCGGCGGATGGCTCACGAACTACAAGCGTTTCAACGTGCTCCCCGAAAACCAGCGACTCGACATCACCATCGGCGATTTGGAACACTTCGAGACCTACGTCACCGAAGCGGACGTGAAGCGCATCAAGGGCTGGGGGTTCGACCACGTGCGCATCGGGTTCGACCAGATCGTGATGGAGGAAACGCCATACAAGTACCGCGAACGCACGTTCAAATGCCTGGACGCTTTCGTCGGCTGGTGCGCCAAGCACAAGTTGAACGTGGTGCTGAATTTGCACAAGGCCGTCGGCAACTACTGCGACATTCCTGAAAAGAAGCAGCTGCTGGACGACGACGACCTCCAGAACCGGGTGGTCGCGTTGTGGGTGGAAATCGAGCGGCGCTACCACGACAAGCCCGGCATCGCCTTCGAGCTGCTGAACGAAGTGCGCGACGTCGACCCGGGGAAATGGAACGCCTGCGCCGACCGCATGATCAAGGCCATCCGCGCGAAGAACCCCGTGCGCCCGATCGTGGTGGGCGCCACCTGCTGGAACGATTCCTACCAGATGTGCAAGAGTCTGAAAATCTGGGACGACAAGCACGTGATCTACACGTTCCACATGTACGCGCCGTTCGAGTTCACGCACCAGCGCGGCGTGCTGCAGGCCGGTCCGCTCCATTACAACCGCACGCTCGAGTATCCGTCGTCCGACGTCGCCCGCTACCGCGGCTACCACGAACTCCACGGCAACGCGAATTCCTATCCCGGCGTGGCGCGCATCGACGCGGACGTGCTCGCGAAGGCCATGTGGGGCGCCGCGAAGTTCACGGCCGACCACCCGGACAAAATCTGCTGGCTCGGCGAGTTCGGCACGATACGCCACGCGCCCAAGGCGTCCCGCGTCGCCTACATGCGCGACGTGATCGCCTTCGCCAAAGCGCACGGCATTCCGTGGTGCGTGTGGAACTACCTTTCCACGCCGAACGACGGCAACCGCTTTTCGCTCGTGGACGACGACACGCGCGAATTCCTTTCGCCGGAATTGCTGAAGGCATGTTTGGGAGAGTGAGCGCGAACATGAAAGGTCGGCTTTTCCCCGTCGTTTCCGCTTTGGCTTTGTGCGCATTGTTCGGGTGTTCCGGCTCGGCGACGTTTTCCGGCGCAGCCGGCGCGGACGAATACGTGTTCGGATGCGATTGCATTGTCAACGACTGCCTCAACGAACTGAACACGCCAGAAGGACGCCGTCGTGCCGTCGACTGGTTCCGGCGGCACCACGTGTCGAAAATCTACGTGGAAAGCTTCCGCCACGGGCAGGCCGTTCCGACGGAACTGCTGCGCACGATCCGCGACGAATTCCGCGCGGCTGGCCTCGTGACGGGCGGATGCTTCACTCCCACGAGCATGGCGTTCAAATCGCGCGCCGGGAACGCGGCGAAGATGGACTACCAGCAGTGGTGCTGCTACACCGATCCGGACGTGCTCGCCGTGCTGGACGCCGAAGTCGCGCGGGCGGCGTCGCTGTTCGATTTCGTGATCATCGACGATTTTCTCTTCACGCACTGCACGTGCGAACGCTGCGCTCGGGCGAAGGGCTCCGCGAGCTGGGCCGATTTCCGCTGCGCGCTCATCCGCGACGTCTGCCGCCGAATCGACGCCGCCGCGAAACGCGCGAACCCGAATTGCACGTTCATCGTGAAATTCCCGTGCTGGTACGCGGGCTTCCGGGATGCCGGCTACGACGTGGCGGCGGACGCGAAGCTGCTCGGCGCCGCGTGGATCGGCACCGAGACGCGCGACGCGGGAGAGCCCGCGCAGGCGTTTTGGATCCAGGCGTGGGCCAACGAAGCGACGGGCGGGTTGTGCGGCGGCGGTTGGTTCGACGCGCTCATGACCTCCGATCCGCGCAAATACGTCGAGCAGGCGCGTTACACGATTCTCGGCGGCGCCAAGGAAACGCTGCTGCACTGCCATTGGCATTTGGCCGCGCCGGAACCGCCGGTCGACCCCAAGCACGACTACCGGCGCGTCATTCGCTGGCACGATTGCGCCGAGGCGTTCCGCCAGGAGGTCGAAGGACTCGAAAAGCTGGCCGCGCTCGTGCGCGGCGCGGAACTGGAAGGCGTCCGCTGGGCGCGCGCCGCCGACGCGACGGGTTCGGACCGCGGCGTGCGGATGTTGCGCGGCGGAGTTCCGGTGAAGCCCGTGCTGGCGGGCGGCGAACCGACGTTTCCGTTCGACGAGAACCGTTTCGCGGCGTCCTCCGCCTCCGATTTGAAGGCCGTGCACGACTGGGTCGCCGCGCGGACGGGGTGGCGGTTGGACGCACCCGGCGACGTGACGTTCCACCTCTACCGCAAGAACGGCCGTCGGTTCGCGGCGCTCGTCAATTTGCGCGACGAAACCGTGGAGGCGACGCTGTCGCACCGGGACGGCGGCGCGCTCGCGAAGGCGCTGTCGTTGCCGTCCGACGACGCCGTTCACTGCGGCGACGGCGGCAAAATCCGCCTGTCGCCGAAGTCGCTGGCGTTGCTGGAATTGACTGAACGTTCAGTTCCCGCCGTGGCGCTCTGATGGCACGTGGCATTTCCAACGCTTCGCTGACGCGAAGCGGGCGTGACGCGCGGATTGGTTGTCATTTTTGGCGCGTTGAGGCGATGTTCTCCGTGGCAAATGACGGGGCGCTTTGGGAAGAAGGACTTGCCGCATGATCATGCTGTACCACGGGAGCAATGTTCGCATTGTAATGCCGGAGATCCGGCCGTTGGCCCGGGGT
>JAKSOX010000192.1 GCA_024405335.1 Kiritimatiellia bacterium | reverse complement strand
ACATGAAGTTCTCGCCCTTCTCCTGAAGGTCGAACATCGACTTCATCGCGCCGAAATAATTGCCCCAGTGCAACTTGCCCGAGGGCTGGATGCCCGTCAGAATTCTCATCTTTTCCCGTGCCTTGTGCTTCGTTCCCCGCGCTTGCGCGCCTCGTGCTTCCGCGGCGTCACTTCATGAACAGCTTCTGCTGTTCGCCGGAGATTTCCGACGCCACCATCTTCGCGAACTTCTTGACTTCTCCGTCCGGCTGCGCGGCGGCGAGTTTGAGCACCGCGTCCGCCTGGTCGGCCGTGCCGCACCAGCGCAACTGGTCGAGGAAATAGCACGTCGCGTCCGGCGTCTTGGCGGCGGCGGCGGCGTTCAGCAGCGCCTTCGTCCACGTCGCGCGGGCCGGCTCGAATCCCGGCTTCATCACGCACTGCGACGTGCCGGCGATCAGGCAGGCCTTCATCGGATCCGTCTGGAAGTTCGGCTTCACTTCCGCGAGCAGCGCCTTCGCCGCGGGTTCGCCGCCCTGGAGAAGTTCTTTGATCTTCGCGTCGTTCACCGTGGCCTTGAGCGCGGCGTCGTTTTTCTTCTCCCACTCCACGGACGTCGCGCCCGTCTTCGCCGAAGCGTCGGGGCGGATGTCCATGATCTTCTGGTCCTTCGGCGGCTCCGGCTTCTTCGCCTCGACGGGCTTCGGCGGCTCCGGCTTCTTCGCCTCGGCGGCCGGCTTCGGCGCTTCCGGTTTCGGCGTCTCGGGCTTTTTCGCTTCGGCGGGCTTCGGCGCTTCCGGCTTGGCCGCCTCGACGGCAGCCGGCTTCTCCGGCGCGGGCGCCGCGGGCGTCGCGACGTCCGTGGTGGCGCATCCCGCCGCCGCCAACATCATTCCAATCAGAATTTTCTTCATGCCATCCCCCGTGTCTTGTGCTTGGTGCGAATTTCGGCTCAGCCGAACATTTCCTTCTGCCACGGTTCGCGCAGCGCCTGGAAGAGGAAACGGTCCGCCGCCGGATCGTTCTTCGCGCAGAGCTTCACCGGATCGAACTCGAAACCGCGGCCGAGACGCTCGGCGACGATCGCGAGGTTGAACATCGTGCAGCTGCGGAATCCCGTCTGCTCGTTGAGGCAGAACGGCTTGCGCGTGCGCACGCTGTCCATGAAATCCGTCTGCTGGGCGGCGGGCGGCGGCAGCGCCGCGAGCTGGTCCACGACTTTCTTGTCGGGCCACCAGCCGTTCGCGTCCTTGATGCGCAGCGTGGTGGATCCTTCGCCCTTCTTGTACACGCACGTGCCGTTGGCGCCGCGCAGCAGCGGCTCGCCCTTGAGCGTGCCGTCGCCGTCGAGGATCACTTCCGTGCCGTCCGCGTAGGTGAGCGTGATGCGGTCGAAACGGCCCACCACGTCCGGATGCTGTTTCGGCCCGACGTAGTCGATCTTCACGGGACTCGTCTCGTCCTTGCACAGCAGGTACTGCAGCGGGTCGAGGTAGTGCTGCGCCATGTCGCCGAGGCCGCCGCCGTCGTAGTCCCAGTAGCCGCGGAACGTCGCGTGCGTGCGGTGGGCGTGGTAGGGTTTCCACGGCGCCGGACCGAGCCACATGTCCCAGTCGAAGGTGGACGGGCACTTCTGCGGCACGAGGTTGACGAGCCCGGACCAGAAGAACTTCCAGTCGAAGCCCTGGCCCGCGCCGAAGACGCACTTGATCGGACCCTTGCCCAGAAGGCCGTTCTCGACCACCTGGCGAATCGGCTTCACCGTGGTGCCGAAACCGTAGAACGTGTCCTGGAAGCGGAACCACGTGTTCAGGCGGAACATGCGCTTCCTGGCCTTCACCACCTCCATCACGCGCTTGCCTTCGCCCACCGTGCGGGTCATCGGCTTTTCGCACCAGATGTCCTTGCCGGCGTTCGCGGCCATCACGCTCATGCAGCCGTGCCAGTGCGGCGGCGTGCAGATGTGCACCACGTCCACGGAATTGTCGGCGAGAAGCGCCATGAAGTCCTTGTAGGCCTTCACCTTGCCCCAACCCGCGCGCTCGGCGCAGGCGAGGCCGTCCTTGACGTGCAATTCGTCCGGATCGCACAGGCCGATCAGACGCGACCCCTTGAACGGCAGGTGGTTCGCGCTGTGCGCGATGCCGCCGAAACCGATGATGGCGCGCGTCAGCTGGTTGGACGGCGCCGTCTCGCCCTTCAACACGCCAGCGGGCACGATGGAGAACGCCCCCAACGCCGCCGCGCTCTTGAGAAAATCGCGTCTGTTCGTCATTTTTCCGCTCCCGTCGAATCCGATGTCACTTCTTGAGGCCGCGCACGACGAGATCCGCCATGTCGGCAACCGGCTTGGACGACTTTTTGCCCAGCTTCTCGACGCGCGCCGCGAGCTTCGGGCACGGGCATCCGCACCAGCGGACCTGGTCGAGGCAGAAGAGCTTCACGTAGTCGCATTTCGCGTTTTCGGCCGTGTCCATGAGCGCCTTCGTCCACGTCATGCGGGCGTCCTTGCGCGCGTCCGGCTTGGCCATCACCCACTGCGTCACGGCGGCGATCTGGATCGCGGCCTTCGCGTCGGTCCGGTACGCGTCCTTCACCTGCGCGAGCAGCGCCTTGGCGGAAGCGTCGTCCTTCACGAACGCGGCGAGCACGTCGTCCTTCACGGCGGCGTCCAGCGCGGCGGCGTTCTGGTTGTGCCATTCCACCGCCATCGGATTGCCCTTTTCGGACGCCATCGCCGGACCGTAGTCGTCGTACGGGGCGGCGGGATCCTTCCCGGGCGCCACCGCGACGGTCGCCGTCTCGACGGGCTTCTCGGCTTCGACGGGCGCCGTGCAAACGCAACCGGCCGCCGCCAACAACGTCATTCCAATCAATGCTTTCTTCATGGATTCCCCCACGTCTTGTGCTTGGTGCCAAATTCGGTTCAGCCGAACGTTTCGCGATGCCACGGTTCGCGCATCTGCTGGTAGAGGAAGCGATCCGCCGCCGGATCGTTCTTCGCGCGGAGCGTCACCGGGTCGAACTCGAAACCGCGGCCGAGGCGCTCGGCGACGATGCCCAGATTGAACATCGTGCAGCTGCGGAAACCGTTCGACTCGTTGAGGGCGAACGGCTTGCGCTCGCGCACGGACTCCATGAAGTCCGTCACCTGGGGCGCGGGTTCGGGCAGGTCGGCGAGGGTCTTCACGACCTTCGCGTCGTCCCACCAGCCGTTCTTGTCCTTGATGCGGAGCGTCGTCGAGCCGTTGCCCTTCTTGTACACGCACAGGCCGTTGGAACCCTCCAGCAGCGGCTTGTCCTTGAGGGATTCGTCGCCGTCGAGGTCCACCGTGGTGCCGTCGTCGTACGTGAGGGTGATGCGGTCGAAGCGGCCCACCGCCTCGGGATGCTGCTTCGGACCGACATAGTCGATCTTCACCGGGCTCGTGTCGTCCTTGCACAGCAGGTACTGCAGCGGATCGAGGTAGTGCTGCGCCATGTCCCCGAGCCCGCCCGAATCGTAGTCCCAGTAGCCGCGGAAGGACGTGCCCACGCGGTGGCGGCTGAAGGGTTTCCACGGCGCCGGGCCGAGCCACATCTCGTAGTCGAAGCCGGCGGGCAGCGGCTCGGGCGTCTCGTTCACGTGGCCGGACCAGCCGAATTTCCAGCTGAAGCCCTGGCCCGCGCCGAACGTGCACTTGAGCGGTCCCTTGCCCAGCAGACCGTTCTCGACCACCTTGCGGATCGGCGCGACGGGCGTGCCGAAGCCGTAGAACGTGTCCTTGAAGCGGAACCAGGTGTTCAGGCGGAACATGCGCTTCTTGGCCTTCACCACCTCCATCACGCGCTTGCCCTCGCCAACCGTGCGGGTCATCGGCTTTTCGCACCAGATGTCCTTGCCGGCGTTGGCGGCCATCACGCTCATGCAGCCGTGCCAGTGCGGCGGCGTGCAGATGTGGA
>JAKSOX010000191.1 GCA_024405335.1 Kiritimatiellia bacterium | reverse complement strand
CCATGTCCGCGAAGTCGATGTGGTCGTGCTCGCGCATCCAGTCGAGCTGCGAGTGGTGGCACTCGAGCATCTGGATCTTGAGGTCGATCTCGTCCGTGATGTCCACGAACTCGTCCGGCACGAAGTTGACGCCGCAGAGCGTGTCGAAGTAGTAGATCGGCACGAGCTTCGCCGCCTTCTTCGTCTTGGACGGCCAGTTCGGCAGCGTCGCCGTGAACGACGCGTCGAACACGAGCTTCGACGTCGCCGTGTGGTCCGGCATGTAGTCGTCCGGATTGTGCGTGATGATCACGTCCGGCTGGGCGTACTGGATGATCTCCACCACCTTGTTGCGGCTCTCCGCGTTGTCCGCGTAGATGTCGAGGTCGTCGAAGACGCCGTCCAGCACCTCGATGCCGGCGAGCTTGCCCGCCTCGCGCGCCTCGGCGGCGCGCATCGGGATCAGCTCCTTCGGCGGAATCACCACGTGCCCGAGCGAACCCGTGCAGAGGTGCGCCACGATCACCTTGTCGCCGCGCTTCACGCACTTCGCGAGCGTGCCCGCGCAGCAGATTTCCACGTCGTCGGGATGACAGCCGATTGCCAGAACGTTCATCAGATTTTCTCCACTTTGATGCCGGTTTTGTGTCCGTTCAGATCCACGTCGCCCGCGCCGTCCGCCAGCACGAGTTCGTCCGCCAGGATTTCGCCCGCGGCGTAGGCGCGGTGCGCTTCGAGCGCCGCCTTCGTTTCGGCGTCGCACGCGACTTCCACGCGGATGCGCTGCGTCACCTCGAAGTCCGCCTGCTTGCGGAGGTTCTGCACGTGCGACACGAATTCGCGCGCGAGCCCTTCGGCCACGAGTTCGGGCGTGAGCGCCGTTTCGAGGCCCACGACCACCGCGCCTTCGGATGCCACCACCATGCCGGCCTTGGGCTTGCGCGTGACGATCACGTCTTCGGCCGCCAGGGCGAAACCTTCGATTTCGCACGCGCCGCCGAACGCCTTGAGCGCCGCGACGCCGGCCGCGACGGCCTTCATCTTGGCGCCGCACTTCCGGCCGAGCGTCTTGAAGTTCGCCTTGAAGCTCACGTCGCAGAGCTGCGTTTCGTCCGCCACCCAGTCGACGCGCTTCACGTTGAGTTCGTCGAGGATGAGCGCCGCGAGTTCCGCTTCGTCCTTGCCGCCCTGCGCGAGGCCGGCGATCTTGATCGCGCTCAACGGCTGGCGCACCTTGAGGTCGTTGTCCACGCGCAGCTGGCGCCCGAGCTTGACCGCCGCCTGCACCGCGTCCATCGCCTTTTCGAGCGGCAGGTCGCGCGCGGCGGCGTCCGCCGTGGGGAAGTCGCACAGATGCACGCTTTCGGGATCAGAGGCGCCGCGCAGGTTGCGGAAGATCTCCTCGGCGATGAACGGCGTGAACGGCGCGGCCACCTTGGAAAGCTGCACCAGCGCGTAGCGCAGCGTGCGGTAGGCGCACAGCTTGTCGCCGTCGTTCTGGCTCTTCCAGAAACGCCGGCGGCTGCGGCGGATGTACCAGTTGGTGAGGTCTTCCACGAACTTCACGAACGGACGCACCGCCTTCTGGAGGTCGTAGGAATCCATCGCCGCCGTCACGTCCGCCACGAGCGTCTCGAGCGACGAGACGATCCAGCGGTCGAGCACGTTTTCGGACGCGGGTTTCACGACTTCGGCGTCGTGGAAGCCGTCCACGTTCGCGTAGGTGACGAAGAACGAATACGCGTTCCACCACGGGATGAGCAGGTCGCGCAGGATCTGCTTCACGCCGTTCTCGGAGAACTTGAGGTTCTCCGCGCGCACCACCGGCGAATGGATCATGTACAGGCGGATCGCGTCCGCGCCGTACGTGTCCAGCATCTTCGTCGGGTCGGGGTAGTTCTTGAGCCGCTTGGACATCTTCTTGCCGTCCTCGGCCAGCACGAGACCGTTCACGACCACGTTCTTGTACGGGGAGCGGTCGAAGAGGCAGGTGCCCAGCACCATCAGCGTGTAGAACCAGCCGCGCGTCTGGTCGAGGCCTTCGGCGATGAAGTCGGCGGGGAAGTGGTCGCTGAAGTCGCCCTCGCCCATGTAGTGCTGCTGCGCGTAGGGCATCGAGCCGGACTCGAACCAGCAGTCGAGCACTTCGGGCGTGCGGTGGTAGGTCTTGCCGTCCTTGCGGATGACGATCTTGTCGATGAAGTGCTTGTGGAGGTCGGTCACCTTCTCGCCCGAAAGCGCCTCGAGTTCCTTCACGGACCCGACGCAGATCATGTCGGCGGGATCGGCGTCGTTCACCCACACCGGGATGCAGCTGCCCCAGAAGCGGTTGCGCGAGATGTTCCAGTCGCGCGCCTCCTCGAGCCAGTTGCCGAAGCGCTTCTCGCCGACATAGTCGGGCGTCCAATGCACCTGCGCATTGTTCTTCGCGAGCCGTTCGTGCAGGTCCTCGACTTTCACGTACCACGCGTCGATCGCGCGGTAGATGAGGGGCGTGTCGGTGCGGTCGCAGAACGGATAGCTGTGGGTGATGGTGGCCTGGTGGACGAGCTTGCCTTCCTGCTTGAGGCGCTTGATGATGTCCTTGTCGCAGTCCTTGCAGAAGCGGCCCGCGTATTCGGGGATTTCGTCCGTGAAGTTGCAGCTCGCGTCGAGCGGATCGACGATCGCCTTCATCCCGGCTTCCTGGCACACGCGGAAGTCGTCCTCGCCGTAGGCGGGGGCGATGTGGACGATGCCCACGCCGTCGTCCGTGGTGACGTAGTCGTCGTTCAGCACGCGGAACGCGCCTTCGGCGGCCTTGTCGGCATAGTACGGGAAAATCGGCTCGTAGGTCGCGCCCTTCAGCTCCGCGCCCTTGAATTCCGCCACGAGTTCGTACTGCTCGGGCTTCCGGAAAATGTGCGGGAGGCGCGCCTTCGCCATCACGTACACGGGCCGCGCGTCGTCGGTGACGTCGCGCACGGCGACGTAGTCGATGGCGGCGCCCGCGCACATCATGAGGTTTTCGGGCAGCGTCCACGGCGTGGTCGTCCAGATGAGCAGATACACCGTGGGCTCGGCGGCGAGCAGCGCCTTGAACGCGGCGCTCCCGCCAGCGAGCGCCTTCGTGCGCACCGTCACCGTCATGTCCTGGACGTCCTTGTAGTTGGAACCCGCCTCGAAGTTGGAAAGCGGCGTCGAAAGCTTCCAGCTGTAGGGCATGATGCGGTGGCTCTTGTAGACGCGCCCCTGGTTCCACAGCTGCTTGAAGACCCACCAGATCGTCTCCATGAACTCGGGGTTCATGGTCTTGTAGTCGTGGTCGAAGTCGACCCAGCGGCCCATGCGCGTCACCGTCTTGCGCCACTCGGACACGTACTTCAGCACCATCGAACGGCACTGCTCGTTGAACTTGTCCACGCCGAGCGCCTTGATTTCCGGCGCGCCGGCGATGCCCAGCGCCTCCTGCGCGAGCGCCTCGATGGGCAGCCCGTGCGTGTCCCAGCCGAAGCGGCGCTCCACGTACTTCCCGCGCATCGTCTGGTAGCGGGGCACGATGTCCTTGATCGTGCCGGCGAGCAGATGCCCGTAGTGGGGAAGCCCCGTCGCGAAGGGCGGCCCGTCGTAGAACTTGTAGCGCTCCTTGCCTTCGTTTTTCTTCAGCGATTTCGCGAACGTGTCGTCTTTGGCCCAAAGCTCGAGAATCCCCTCTTCCATCTGGGGGAACTGGACCTTGTTCGATACCGGCTTGAACATCTCGTGTGCGTCTTTCTCTTCTGGAACTGAATGCCGCCGATTATACCACTTTTCCCGCCATTGCACAACTGCCCCGGCGTTGTTGGAGGTTCCCCAAAAATTTTTCCGCTGGCGAGGCGTTGCGGAAGCGCGCGCGGTTTTGAGCCAAATCCAGAAAAAGAGAGTCGCCTTTCAAGTCTGGTCTTACGCTTCAGTTCGGGGTTTCCATCGTGCAACTCCATGTTTACATCAAGAGATTTCTGCCTCCGAC
>JAKSOX010000190.1 GCA_024405335.1 Kiritimatiellia bacterium | reverse complement strand
TATCCGATCATCTTCTTCTCGCTCATCCTCGGCGCGGCGTCGCTGCCGCTCAAGAAGTCCGGCAAGGTCGGCGGCAGCGTGCTCGCGTGGTATTTCGCGACGTCGCTTTTCGCGACGGTGTTCGGCGTTTTCATGGCTTATCTGCTCAACCCCTCCATGCAGGCGGCGCAGGACGCGGCTTCCGCGAAGATGGCGGCCGTGCAGAAGATGGCGGGCACGACCTCGGCCGGCACGCTCGGCGACTTCATCGTGGGCCTCTTCCAGAATCCGTTCGCCTCGCTCGCGAACGGGCAGTTCCTGCCGATCATCGTCTTCTCGATCGCGTTCGGTCTCTGCGCCCGCGCGATACTCGATTCCGAGAAGACCGACGGCGCCGCGAAGAAGGCGATCGAGGCGATGCTCCAGATGCTGGACGGCGCCCAGAAGGTGTCCTTCAAGCTGATCGACTGCGTCGTCTGCTACTTCCCCGTCGGCGTGTTCGCGCTCTCCGTCGTGAACTTCGGCGAAAACGGCGTGCTCCTTTTCGGCCCGTACGCCAAAATCACGCTGTGCGTGGTGGTGGGCGTCTGCTCGATGATTCTTTTCGTGTACCCGCTGGCGATCGCGCTTTTCTGCCGCGAGAATCCGTACCGCGCGCTGCTCAAGATGCGCGAACCCATCCTCACCGCGTTCGTCACGCGTTCGTCGGCGGCGACGCTGCCCGTGTCGTTCAAATCGGCCGACGCGCTGGGCGTGGACCGCAAGTTGTCGAGCTTCTCGCTGCCGATGGGCGCCACGGTGAACATGGACGGCGTGTGCGTGCACCTGCCGGTGTTCGTCATTTTGGCGGCGAACATGTTCGGCCACCATCTCGGCGCGCTGGAAATCGGCACGCTGTGCCTGTCGATCATGTTCGCGTCCGTGGGCGCGGGCGGCATTCCGGGCGGCAGCGTGTTTCTCCTGTTCATGGTGCTCGAGAACATGGGGCTTCCCGCCGACCAGGTGACGCTCGTGGTGGCGCTGTGCCTGGGCATCAACCCCATTCTCGACATGTTCGAGACGTGCTGCAACGTCACCGGCGACAACGTGTGCACCTACATCGTCGCGAAAAAGAGCGGACTCATCGCCGCCAGGACGTAGAATCGCGCGATGCAACCGGGCGTGCGCAAAACCGTTTTGGGCCTCTTGCCGTCGGCGCTGGTCGCGGCGGGATTGGGGATTTCGTTTCTGCTGACCATCTTCTCCTGGCGCGTCTGCGCGGTGCGCGAAGCCCGCCACGAGCTTGCGCGCCTGGGGCTTGAAGACGTCGCCAGCCGCGTCGAACGCAGCGTGGCCAACCTCAAGTCCGTGCGCGGAATGAGCGACGCCGTCGCGCTGTCGCGCGCCCGCGCGCTGGCGCAGCTGATCGCCGAAAATCCCGCCGTTCTGGACGCCGCCAACCGCGCCAAATTCAATTCCTACGCATCCTTGTTGGGCGTCGACGAGATGCACGTTTCGGACGAAAAAGGCGTGCTCGTCCGTTCGCTCCCGGCCTTGTACGAAGGATTCAACATGGCGGGGTCGGCGCAGTCGGCCGCGTTCATGCCCGCCATCACCAACGCGGCGTTCGAGTTCGTGCAGGATCCGACGCACAAGGGTTTGGCCACGGTCGCCGGCGACACCGGCATCACGTTTTTCCAATACGCCGGCGTTGCGCGCAAGGACCGTCCCGGCATCGTGGAAATCGGCTACCGGGCGTCGCGTCTCGCGGAGGCGATGCGGTTGGCGGACATCGACGAAATCGCCGCCACGACGCGCATCGGGCACGACGGCCGCGTGAAAATCGTCAAGGTCTCGCCGGGATGCGCCCCGCGTCAGGGATATCGCCTGGAAACGGCGTCCGACGGCACCCGGATCGCGTCGTTCGAAACGGAATGCGGGGGCTACCGCATCATCGTCCAGTTGCCGGAGGTGGCGTCCAGTCTGGCGGACGAAGGCGTCCATCGCGCGCTGGTCGTGCTGGATTTGACGTTGTTGCTGCTCGTGATCGTCTCCTTGCCGTCCGTGAGGCGTCTGTTGTCGCGCGACGTCCGGGAAATCCGCAACCTTCTGTCGGAGAAGGGGGCGGGGCGGTCGTCGTTCCTGCAAAGCGTCGTCAGTCCGCTGTCGTTGATTTCGCTGGTGTTTTTCGGCGTGATGCTTTGGATCATCTCCGTCTCGTCCGCGCACGTCGCCGAGCGCTCGGCCCGGGAACGGTTGCGCGCCGCCGCAACGGACATGGTCGACGAATTGGACGATTGCGTGAACGGGCAGCTGGCGTTCGTCGCCAGCGAAATCTGCGCGCGCCACAAAACGCCGGAGGCGATGGCCGGTGTCGATTTGCGCGGCTTGATGGCGTCGTATTTCGTGGACGAAATAAACGTCGTCGACGGCAACGGCACGTGTTTGGCGTCGTCCGTGGATGCGGTTTGCGGGCAGAACCAGTGGTCGCTCGCGAATCCCTCCAACTTCTGCCAGGCGTTGATCAAAGACGGCCGCGAGGTGTTCTCCCAGCCGTTCCGGCAGTCCGCGATGGAGTCCGGCGTTTTCCGCAAATACGTCGGCGTCGCGTTCCCCGCGCCTGCGAAGGGCTACCTGCAAGTCGGATTCGACCGTTCCCGTATGCGCAGTTCGATCGACTACCATCTTCGCACGGTGGCCGCCGGCTGGCACCTCGGCGAAAGCGGTTTCTACGTGATCGCCAAAACCGGCACCGGAAAAATCGTGTCGACGCTCGACGAACAACACGTGGGCAAAACGCTGGCGGAAGTCGGTTTCGACGCGTTCGCCGCCAACATGCACCAGAACGTCGAGAAGCGCGACCCAGTTTCGAGGGAATTCGTCGGTTTCGAGAAATTCCGGACGTTCAAGTCGAATTTCGCCGGCGTGCCGTGTCTGTGCACGTCCGGCGTCGTGAACCAGTTCCACCGCTACGTGGCGGCGATGCCGTTGTCGGAGGTCTACGGTCCGACGCGCCGCGTCGTCGCGCGGACGGCCGTTCTGCTGTTCGTCGCGTTCGCGGTGGTGGTGTTTTTCATGTCGCGGCAGTCGAACCTCGTCGCCTCGCTGCGGGAAAAGGAGCGCGAAGAGCGGAAGCGCCAGCAGGAGGATCTCGCGGTTGCGCGCACCATTCAGGAATCCTCGTTGCCCGTGTCGTTTCCCGACGAACCGCGATGCAAGATTTTCGCGCGGATGGACGCGGCCCGCGAGGTGGGCGGCGATTTCTACGATTTCTACCCGCTGCCGGACGGACGGCTGTTCTTCGCCGTCGCGGACGTTTCCGGAAAGGGCGTGCCGGCCGCGATGTTCATGATGAAGGCGCGCACCACCATCAAGGCCTGCATGTTCGAGTGCGCGGACTTCGCCAAGGCCGTGGCGGAGGCCAACAACCGTCTCGCGGCCGAAAACGCGGCGGACATGTTCGTGACGTGCTGGATGGGGATTTTCGACAAGGCCTCGGGCGACGTGCGGTACGTCAACGCCGGCCACAACCCGCCGCTGGTGAAGCGCGCCGACGGCTCCGTGGAGTGGGTGCAGGGGCAATGTTCCATCGCGCTGGCCGTGATGCCCGGCGCCACGTACCGGGAGGAAACGCTGCATCTCGCGCCGGGCGACAGTCTGTTCCTGTACACCGACGGCGTCACGGAGGCGGTCGACGTCGGCGGCGCGTTCTACGGCGACGACCGTCTGGCGGAAAAGCTCAAAAACTGCGGCTCCGAATTCGTCGCGGAAGTTCGCCGCGACGTGGCGGCGTTCGCCGAGGGCGCCGAGCAGTCGGACGACATCACGCTGCTTGCCCTCGACGTCAAAGGCACTCCAGAAATATCTTGATCCACCGAAAGGACGAAACAAATGGGCGGTGGAAATTTTGCGGTAATGCACAACAAAAGGGGATAAGTCATGTCAGAAATGAATCAGGATGAAAAGCGGGCGCTCGGAATGCTGATGCGTTCCGTGCAGAGGTTCGTCTATGCGGACGGCAAGGCGGACATTGCGGAGACCAAGTCGCTGATCGGTTTGGTGCATCCGT
>JAKSOX010000019.1 GCA_024405335.1 Kiritimatiellia bacterium | reverse complement strand
GGGTTGCCCTCGAAGGAAAAATGTTGTATAATCCAAAAACTTTTCAAAACAAAGGAGCAAGAAAATGGGCGAAGTCATCGGCGCAGGCGAACTGCACAAGGGCGTGAAACTTTTGATCGACGGCGAACCGTGGGAAATCACGGAATTCGATTTTTCGAAGCCGGGCAAGGGTCAGGCCATCTACAACTGCAAGCTGCGCAACATGGTCACCGGCGGCGGCATGAGCCGCAGCTACCGTTCGGGCGACAAGTTCGAGAAGCCGGAACTCCTCCAGCGCGACGTCACGTATTCCTACGACGACGGCACCGCCTACGTGTTCACGGACGAGAACTTCGAGGAAATCCGCGTGTCCCCCGAAGTGATGGGCGACAAGAAGTATTTCCTGATGGACGAAATGGAAGTGTCCGCGCTGTTCTTCGACGGCAAGGTCATCGGCGTCAACCTCCCGCAGCTCGTCACCCGCAAGGTGGTGAAGGTCGAGCCCGGCGTCAAGGGCAACACGGCCTCGGGCAAGGTCACGAAGCCCGCCACGGTCGAGGGCGGCTACGTGTGCGCGGTGCCGCTGTTCATCAACGAAGGCGACGAAATCCGCATCAACACCGAGACGGGCGAGTACAACGACCGCACGGCGACGCGCTGAACCGTTTTCCTCTCGGGGCAAGGAGGCCGACATGAAAGTTTTTGTGACGGGCGGAGCCGGTTTCATCGGTTCGCACACGTGCGTCGAGCTTTTGAACGCTGGCCACGACGTGGTGGTGGTGGACAACTTCTGCAACTCCTGCAAGGAGTCGTTGAAGCGCGTCCAGAAGATCACCGGCAAGGCCGTGAAGCTCCACAACTGCGACATCCGCGACGAGAAGAAGCTGGACAAGGTGGTGGCGGCGGAAGCGCCGTTCGACTGCACGATCCACTTCGCGGCGCTCAAGGCCGTGGGCGAATCCGTCCAGATTCCGCTCAAGTACTACCAGAACAACCTCGGGGGCACGTTCACGCTCCTGAAGGTGCTGGCGGCGCACGGCTGCAAAAACATCGTGTTCTCCTCGTCCGCCACGGTCTACGGCCAGCCGCCGAGCGTGCCGATCCGCGAGGACTTCCCCACGCCCGGCTGCACGAATCCGTACGGGTGGACGAAGCTCATGATGGAGCAGGTGTTCAAGGACGTGCAGAAGGCCGACCCCGCGTGGAACGTGATCCTGCTGCGCTACTTCAACCCGATCGGCGCGCACGAGAGCGGCCTCATCGGCGAAGACCCCGCCGGCATCCCGAACAACCTGCTGCCGTACGTTTCGCAGGTGGCCATCGGCCGCCTGAAGGAATTGAGCGTGTTCGGCAACGACTACCCGACGCCGGACGGCACGGGCATCCGCGACTACATCCACGTGGTGGATCTCGCCAACGCGCACCTGAAGGCCGTCGAGAAGCTCGGCAAGAAGAAGAAATACGGCCTCAAGATCGTCAACCTCGGCACCGGCCACGGCTACAGCGTGCTGGAAATCGTCAAGGCGTTCGAGAAGGCGTCCGGCCGCAAAGTGCCCTACGCGATCAAGCCCCGCCGCAGCGGCGACGTCGCCGAGTGCTGGGCCGATCCGTCCTTCGCCAAGAAGGAACTCGGCTGGAAGGCCAAGCGCGGCATCGAGCAGATGTGCAAGGATCTCTGGAACTGGCAGAGCAAAAACCCGTACGGCTTCAAGAAGCCCTGATTTCCGTCGAGGCGGATTTGGACATCTTCGACGAAATCATCGCCAATCTCGAGCTCGAGAAGGAGCTCGGCGTGCGCACGGTCGAGATCGACCGCGCGCTTTTGTTGCCGCCCAAGGCGCCGGCGGTCCGCGAACCGCCGCCGCGCGAGGAGCCTGTGCGCGAGGAGCCGACGGCGGAGCGGCGCCTCCCCGTTGCGGAGCCGCAGGCGGCGCGCGAGGAGCCGAAGCCGCCGGAAATGCGCGACATGGCGTTTCTCACGGCGGGGGCGTTTTCGGCCGAAGGCGAGGCGTTGCTCGCGAAGATGATCCAGTCGACGGGACGCGCGCCGGGCGACGTGCTGCGGCTCACGGCGGCGCCGTTCGCGGGCGGCGCGAGGGTCGCCGTGGTGATGGGGGCGGACGCGCTGCGGCTGTACGCGCCGGGCGCGCGCGCGCCGTTGGGCGGGTGGACGACGGTCGGCAGGACGCCGGCGGTGGTGACGTATTCGCCGGACCGGCTGCTCCGCTTTTTCGGCAAGGACCCCGCGAAACTGCGCGAGGGCAAGCTGGCGACGTGGAACGCGCTCAAGGACGCGATGAAGAGAGTTGAAAGCGCAAAACAGAAAGGAACATGACATGAACAGACGGGAATTCCTGGCCGCTTCGGCGGCGACGGCGGCGGGCGCGGCGCTCGCCAAATGCGGCTGCGGCACGGGCGCGGCCTGCGCGTGCGGGCCCAAGTGCGGATGCACGCCGCTCAACCTGTGTCTCCAGTGGTGGGCGATTCCCGCGGCGGACGACCTCAACGCGAAACTCGACTACCTCGAAAAGAACGGCTACAAGCAGGTGGAAATCCCCACGGGCGACTGGTTGCTGACGAAGGCCGAAGCCCTCGCGAAGGCGCTGGAAGGGCGCAAGCTCAAAGTCGCCACGGCGTGCGGCGGCAGCGACTTCTCGTATGCGGACAAGGCGCGCCGCGACGCGGAAGTGGAGAAGTTCCTGCCGCAGCTCGAGAAGCTCGGCATGCTGAAATCCACCGGCCTCATCATCTGCCCCGCGCGCGGCAAACCGGAACTGAGCGCGCAGGACCTGCGCGAGAGCTTCGTGACGGACACGGGCAGGCGCCTCGCCGAAAAGGCGGCGGCGTGCGGCACCGCGATCGTGCTCGAACCGCTGCAGCGCGCGGAAACGCCGTTCCTCCGCCAAGTCGCGGACGGCGCGAAGATGGCGCAGGAAATCGGCGCGGGCTGCACGGTGATGGGCGACTTCTGGCACATGAGCAAGGAAGAGGTTTCCCAGTCCGGCGCGTTCCTGTACGCGGGCAAGCTGCTGTCGCACGTGCACATCGCGTCCCTGAAGACGCGCCGCGTTCCGGGCACGGACGGCGCGGCGGACGACTACGTGGACGGCTTCCGCGCGCTCAAGCAGATGGGCTACAAAGGCGCGGTGTCGCTCGAAGCCGGCTGGCCGGTGAAGAATCCCGACGACGCGAAGAAGCACGAAATTTTGACGGGAATGTGCAGTCTAATCAAAAAACAATGGGAGGAAGCATAACATGAACAGACGTGATTTCATCAAGACGGGCGCGCTCTTCGCGGCGGCGCCGGCCATCGGCGCGAACGCTCCGCGCGAATTCAAGGCGGCGGTCGTCGGCTGCGGCGGCCGCGGCACGGGCTGGGGCGGCGGCGCCGCCGGCAACCTCGCCGAAGCCGCGAAGTCGCTCGGCTGCACCGTGAAGTTCGTCGCCTTCGCCGACTTCTTCCTGGAGAAGGCCAAGGCGGCGAACGAGAAGCTGGGCGAAGGCAAGGGCAAGGTCTTCGGCGGAGCCAACGGCTACAAGGAAATCATGAAGATGCCCGAAGTGGACCTGGTGATCCTCACCACGCCGCTCAACTTCCGTCCCCGCCACACGATGGCCGCCATCCAGGCCGGCAAGCACGTGTTCGCGGAAAAGGGCGTGGCCGTGGACGCGCCGGGCGTGCGCGAGATGATCGCGGCCTCGAAGCTCGCGGCGGAGAAGAAGCTCACGATCGTGTGCGGCACGCAGCGCCGCCACCAGCGCGGCTACCTGCTGCAGAAGAAGGCGCTGGACGAAGGCAAAATCTCCCCGATTCTCGGCGGCGAAGTGTACTGGAACGGCGCGGTGCCGTGGGTGCGCGAACGCGAGGCGGGCATGACCAACGCGGCCTACCTCTGCAACAACTGGCTCAACTTCACGGAACTTTCCGGCGACCACATCTGCGAACAGCACGTCCACAACATCGACGTCGCCAACTGGTTCCTCGGCCGCTATCCGAAGAGCGTGGTGGCGTTCGGCGCCCGCGCCCGGCGGCATTCGGGCAACCAGTACGACATGTTCTCCGGCGACTTCGACTACGGCGAAGGCGTCCACATCCACTCCATGTGCCGCCAGATCGACGGCTGCAAGAGCGACGTGCGCGAATTCTTCCGCACCGCGAACGAGACGATCAACGGCGGCGGCGTGGTGAAGACGCTCGACGGCAAGAAGGTGGAACTCGCGGGCGACTTCCCGGACGTCAACCCCTACGTGCAGGAACACGTGGACATGCTCAAGTCGATCATGGGCACGGGGCCGTACTGCAACGAAGGCGAGGCGTGCGCGCTTTCCACCGCGTGCGGCATCATGGTGCGCATTTCCGCCTACACGGGCCAGCTCGTGACGCTGAACGACATCGTCAAGAGCGAGAAGTCGCCGTTCTACAACATGGCGTGCAAGCCCTCGGCCGCGGACTTCGAGGCCGACGGCGACGTGGCGATGCCCGAATACGGCGACGACAAGTGGCCGCTGCCGGGCGAACCCTGGCGCGGTTTCAAGAAGGCGTAAATGGCGAAGCGCGTCCTTTGGTGGGGGAGGTTCGACCCCGGCTACTCGCGGAACCGCGTCTACGCGGCGCTGTTCCGCGAACTGGGCTGGGAAGTGGACTACTTCTTCGTGAAGGCATGGCCGCGGTTCGGCGACGTGGAGGCGTTCTTCCGCGGACTCGGTCTGCGGCCGAAGCCGGATCTCGTGTGGGTGCCGGTGGCGCGCCAGCGCGACGTCGCGGCGGCGTGCCGCTGGGCGCGACGCCGGGGCGTTCCCGTGGTGTTCGACCCGATGATCTCCGCCTGGGACAAGAAGGTGCTCGAACAGCGCAAGTGGAAAGCCGAAGAACGGCGCGCCAAAAAACTGCTGGCGCATGAGCGCAAGCTCATGGCCGGCCCGGACCTCGTGTGCTGGGACACGAGCTGCCACGTCGACTTCTGCGCGGAACGCCTGGACGTGCCGCGCGAAAAACTGCGCGTGCTCCTCACCGGCACGGACGAGCAGGTGTTCAAGCCCGTGGAAACGGCGCCCGCGGCGGACGGTCCGTTCAAGGTGCTGTACCACGGCGCGTATCTGCCGTTGCACGGCACGGAATTCATCGTGGAAGCCGCGCGGATGACGCAGGACGAAAACGTCCAGTGGGACTTCCTCGGCTGGGGCGCGTACAAGGCCGCCACCGAGGCGAAGGCCGCCGGCATCAGGAACGTGCGCTTCCTCGAAAAGGTCCCCTACGTGGACGTGCCGAAGGTGATCTGCGCCCACGACGTGGTGCTGGGCGTGTTCGGCACCACGGCGAAGGCGGCGCGCGTGATCGGCAACAAGGTGTACGAGTGCATGGCGTGCGCGCGGCCCACGATCAACGAGTTCTGCACTGGCTATCCGCCCGAGGCGAAGGACTGCAAGGCGATCAAGTTCGTTCCCGCCGGCGACGCCAAGGCGATCGCGGACGCGGTGCGCGCCTACCGCGACGACTGGGCGAACCGCGACGCGTATTTCGCCGAAGCGCGCGCGTTTTTCGAGAAGCACTTGAGCATGCGCGTCATAAAAGAGCAGCTCCGGGGAATTCTCGCGGATCTCGGTTTGGAGAAGCGCTGATGGAAAACGCGGACGTGTTGGTGGCCGGCGCCGGCATCTGGGGCTGCACGGCGGCGCGGTGCCTGGCGGAGCGCGGTCTGCGCGTGCTCGTGTGGGAAAAGCGTTCCGCGGTGGGCGGCAACGTCCGCTGCGAAACGGATCCCGAAACGGGCGTCGAGGTGCACGTCTACGGCAGCCACATCTTCCACACGCACGACGACGCGGCGTGGAATTTCGTCCGCCGGTTCGTCGAATTCAACGGCTACCAGCACAAAGTGCTCGCGCGGCATGGCGGCAAAACGTACTTCCTTCCGCTCGGGCTGGCGCTGGTGAACGGTTTCTTCGGCGTCGATCTGACGCCCGCCGAACTCCCCGCGTTCATGGCGGACGAGTCGCGCAAGACGGCGCTTTTCGACGCATTCTTCCGCGGGTACACGTCCAAACAGTGGGGCAGGCCGCCGGAGGAAATCGATCCGTCGATCATCAAGCGCGTGCCCGTGCGCGCCAGCTGGGACGTGAACTACTTCAACGACGTTCGACAGGGGATTCCGCTTTCCGGCTACAATTCTCTGTTCGAGCGGATGCTGGACCATCCGAACGTTTCGGTGGAGACGAACCGCGCGCTGACGCTCGCGGATCTTGACGGGTTCGGCGGCAAGGTGTTCTATTCCGGGCCGCTCGACGCGCTCTTCGGCTTCAAATTCGGGCATTTGCCGTGGCGGACGCTCCGGTTCGAAACGGAAACCGTCGCCGTTCCGGATTGGCAGGGCACGAGCGTGGTCAATTACGTCGACGCCGAAATCCCGTACACGCGCATCCACGAGTTCAAGCACTACCATCCCGAGCGGAAGGACGCGATGGCGGCCGGAAAGACGGTGATCATGCGCGAGTACCCGGCGGCGTGGAAGCCGGGCGACGAACCGTATTATCCCGTGGACACGCCGGAATCGCGCGCGCTGGCGGAAAAATACCGCGCGGAGGCGGCGAAATGGCCGAATCTCGTCATCGGCGGCCGCCTTGGCGAGTACAAGTACTACGACATGGACCAGTCCGTTTCCCGGGCGCTGGCGGCGGTCGGCGCGGGTGGTCCGGGCGTCGTCCGGTGACAGGCGGGTGACGGGCGCTCCCCCTTGCGACGGAGCGCTCGGTTTGGTATCATATCCGGCCATGAAGATATTCCCTACAGCCGATTCGTATCCGGAAAGCCGGCTATTTTCGCTGGACCTTTTGCGCGGTCTCGACATCTTTTTCCTCACGTGCGCGTGCGGGCTGTTCTCGACGGCGCACACGGGGCTGGGGCTTTTCTCCGACGGCGTGATGCGGCAGTTCCTGCATTGCTGGGGCGTGTTCCACCTCATCGACATCGTGATGCCGATGTTCATTTTCATGTGCGGTTGCGCGGTGCCGCTGGCGCTCGCGCGCCGGCTTTCCCCGGAAGGGCGGCCCACCGCCGCCTTCTGGAAGCACGTGGCGCTGCGCTTCCTGCTGCTTTGGTTCTGCGGCCTCGTCGCCCAGGGACGTCTCCTGTCGCTCGACTGGCGCGAGCTGTCGCCGTTCAACAACACGCTCGAGACGATCGCCTGCGGCTACGTGATCGCGGCGCTCGCGATGCTGATCCCGAACCGCAAAATCCAAATCGCCATGCCGTTCGCGCTGGCGGCGCTCTACGCGGTGCCGATGGCGATCTACGGCGACTATTCGCCGGCGGACGCGCTGGTGGGCGAAGGCGGGTTGCTGACGCACCCCGAAGGCAGCCACATCGCGACCACGGGCTTCCTCGTGTCGGACGCGACGGGCGAAATCCTCTCCAAGGGCAACAACCTCGCCTGGATCGCGGAAACGAAAATCCTCAACTGGATCCTGCCCGCCGGCAGCAACGTGTTCGCGCACCGCGATCCGGGCTACACGTGGTTCGCCACGATTCCGATGTTCGGGGTGATGACGCTGTGCGGCGCGGAGTCGACGCGCATTCTCATGGACAAGGCGCGTTCGCCGATGGCGCGTTTCTGGCGGCTGTTCGCGCTGGGGGCGGCGCTGCTCGCCGTCGGCTGGGCGCTGCTTCCGTGGATTCCGGCGATCAAGCACCTCTACACCTTCACCTTCGTGGCGCAGGCGATGGGCTGGTGCATGCTTTCGCTCTCGATCTGTTTTCTGGCGTCGGACGTGTTCAAGTTCCGCAAGGGGCTCGGGCTGTTCATCCTGTTCGGCCAGTTCGCGCTCACGGCGTACATGCTGGCGGACACGTGCTTCGCGGCGATTCCCGCGGCGGCGGCCAAGACGGCGTGCTGCGGTTTCCCGCGCGCGTTCGGGCAGGGCTGGGCGACGTTCCTCACCTACGCGGTGCAGTGCGTCGTTCTCACGGGCGTGCTGGTGTTCCGCTACAACTTGCGCAGTTTGAAATCTGAAGTCCGCAATTTGAAACACAAAGGGTAAAAGGGGGCAGACAAAATGAACCAAGCCGAAAAAGAACGTCTCGCGCGGGTCGGCAAGACCTTCAACGCGAAGAAATACGTCGAACAGGAAATCGAAGCCATCCGCGCGCAGGTCGGGGACAAGAAGGTCCTCCTCGCGATGTCGGGCGGCGTGGACAGTTCCGTGTGCGCGGTGTTGCTGCACAAGGCGATCGGCAAGCAGCTCGTGTGCGTGTTCGTGGACCACGGGTGCATGCGCCTGAACGAAGCCAGGGAAGTCAAGAAAGTCTTCAAGGGCAAGTTCGGCATCAACCTCGTCGCGCTCGACTGCGAGAAGCGCTTTTTGGAGAAGGCCAAGGGCATCACCGATCCCGAACTCAAGCGCAAATGCATCGGCGGCGAATTCATCAACGTCTTCGCCGACGCCGCGCGCGACCTCAAGAAGAAGATGGGCGACATCGACTTCCTCGGCCAGGGCACGATCTACCCCGACATCATCGAGTCCGGCGTGGGCGGCCACAAGGCCGTGAAGGCGCACCACAACGTGGGCGGCCTGCCGAAGGACATCATCTTCAAGGGGCTGGTCGAGCCGGTGAAGTACCTCTACAAGGACGAAGTGCGCAAGGTCGGCAAGCTCCTCGGCATCCCCGAAGAGATGGTGATGCGCCAGCCGTTCCCCGGTCCTGGCCTCGCGGTGCGTTGCATCGGCGAACTCACCAAGGAAAAACTCGACGTCCTGCGCCAGGCGGATTTCATCTTCCGCGACGAGATGCACAAGGCGGGCCTCGACAAGAAGGCGCAGCAGTTCTTCGCGATCATGACGAACGTGAAGTCCGTGGGCGTGAAGAACAACGCTCGCACGTTCGGCTACGTGATCGGAATCCGCGCGATTTCCACCTCGCAGTTCGTGAAGGCCGGCGTCGTGGAACTGCCGTTCAAGTTCGTCACCATGGTCGCCGAGAAGATCGCCACGAAGGTGAAGGGCGCCAACCGCGTGGTGTGGGACGTCACGCCGAAACCGCCGGCCACGATCGAGTGGGAATGATGAAGAAGGTGTTCATCGACGGTTCCGCCGGCACCACCGGGCTTCGCATCCGCGAACGCCTGGCCGCGCGCGCCGACCTTGAAGTCGTGACGCTGGCAGAAGCGGTCCGCAAGGATCCGGAAGCGCGCCGGGCGGCGCTCAACGCCGCCGACGTCGCGTTCCTGTGCCTGCCCGACGCGGCGGCGGTCGAAGCGGTTTCGTTGGTGGACGACCCCGACGTGGTGGTGATCGACACGTCCACGGCGCACCGCACGCTGCCGGACTGGACGTACGGCTTCCCCGAAATCGGGAACCGCCGCGCGCGCGTCGCCGCCGCGAAGCGGATCGCCAATCCCGGCTGCCACGCGAGCGGTTTCATCGCGTGCGTCGCGCCGCTCGTGGAGGCGGGGCTCGTTTCCGCCAACGCCGAACTGTGCGCGTTTTCGCTCACGGGCTATTCGGGCGGCGGCAAGAAGATGATCGCCCAATACGAGGCGCAGGGCGGCGAACCGCTTTTCCTGGGCGGGCGGCAGTACGCGCTGGGGCAGGCGCACAAGCATCTGCCGGAGATGGCGAAGACGTGCGGCCTTTCGAAGCCGCCCGTCTTTTCGCCAGTGGTGGTGCCGCATCTGAGCGGCATGGAGGTCACCGTGCTGCTGCACGCATCGCAGCTGCGCGGCGACTTGACGGACGTGAAGGACTGCTACGCGGACTACTACCGCGACAACGGCGTCGTCCGTTTCGAAGAGGAGTTTTCGGAAGACGGTTTCCTTTCGTCCGCCGCGCTTTCCGGGCGCGACGACATGGAAGTTTCCGCCTGGGGCAACGCGGAGCGGATCGCGCTCGTGGCGCGGTACGACAATCTGGGCAAGGGCGCCTCGGGCGCCGCCATCCAGAACATGAACGTCGTGCTCGGCGCGGACGAGACCGAAGGCCTCGTGCTGGACGAACGGTGAACTTTGAAGGAGGATGCTAAAATGACGGTTGACACGTTGTGCGTTCAGGGCGGTTGGCAGCCAAAGAAGGGCGAGCCCCGGCAGGTGCCAGTGTACGCGACCACCACGTTCAAATACGAAACCACGCAGCAGATGGGCGATCTCTTCGATTTGAAGGAGCCCGGCTACTTCTACACGCGGCTCGCGAATCCCACGAACGACGCCGTGGCGAAGAAGATCGCCGCGCTCGAAGGCGGCGTCGCCGCGATCCTCACGAGCTCCGGCCAGGCCGCGAGCACGTTCGCGGTCCTGAACTTGTGCAACGCGGGCGACCACGTGGTGTGCTCCGCGCAGATCTACGGCGGCACCTTCAACCTCTTCGCCGTCTCGCTCAAGAAGCTCGGAATCGAATTCACCTTCGTGAACCCCGACGCGCCGGCTAAGGAAATCGAAAAGGCGTTTCGCCCGAACACCAAATGCGTGTTCGGCGAGACGGTGGCGAACCCCTCCGGCGCGGTGCTGGACATCGCGAAGTTCGCGAAGCTCGCGCACAAGCACGGCGTGCCGCTGATCATGGACAACACGTTCCCGACTCCGGTCCTGTGCCGTCCGTTCGAATTCGGCTGCGACATCGTGACGCACGCCACCACGAAGTACATGGACGGCCACTCCTCGCAGGTGGGCGGCTGCATCGTGGACAGCGGCAATTTCGACTGGGAAGCGCATGCGGACAAATTCCCCGGGCTTGTCGAGCCGGATGCGTCCTACCACGGGCTTTCCTACACGAAGAAATTCGGCAAACTGGCTTTCATCGTGAAATGCACGGCCCACCTGATGCGCGACTTCGGGTCGATTCCTTCGCCGTTCAACGCGTTCCTCCTGAACCTCGGTCTCGAATCGCTGCACGTGCGCATCCGCCGCCATGCGGAAAGCGCGCTCAAAATCGCGAAATGGCTCAAGACGCAGAAGAAGATCGCGTGGGTGAACTTCGCGGGTTTGCCCGATTCCCCCTACCGCAAGCTCGTCAAAAAGCAGATCAAGGGCGGCATTCCGTGCGGCGTGATGACGTTCGGCGTCAAGGGCGGCCGCGACGCGTCAATCAAGTTCATGGATTCGCTCAAGCTGATCGGCATCGTCACGCACGTGGCGGACGCGTGGAGCTGCGTGCTCCATCCCGCGAGCCACACGCACCGCCAGCTCAGCGACGAACAGCTCAAGGCGGCCGGCATCCCGCCGGACCTGATCCGGCTGTCGGTGGGACTCGAAGACCCCGAGGACCTCATCGCCGACCTCAAACAGGCGTTGGCGCAGGTGAAGTGAAACCCACCACGATACCGATGACGAACGCGCTGCGCGCGCTCGACGCGGCGAAGGTCGCGTACGAGGCGCGTTGCTACGACTACGTGGAGCACGGCGGCACGATCCAGGCCGCGACGGAACTCGGGCTGGACCACCACGCCACGATCAAGACCATCATCCTCGAGGACGAGGACGGAAAACCGTTCGTGTGCCTGATGCACGGCGACTGCGAGATATCCACGAAAAATCTCGCTCGCGCGCGCGGCGTGAAGACGGTCCGGACCTGCGCGCCGGCCACGGCGGACCGCCATTCCGGCTACCACGTGGGCGGCACGTCGCCGTTCGGCACGCGCAAGCGCATGACGGTGTACGTGCAGCGCACGATCTACGATTTGCCCGAGATCTACGTGAACGCGGGACATCGCGGCATCCTCGTGGCGATGAAACCGGCGGACGTCGACAAGGCGCTTCCGGGGCTCACGGTTCCCGTGGACGCGGCGCAGGCGACGAACGCCCCGACATGAGGGCGCGCCGAGCCGTACATGCTATCCTTCGAAGCGTTGAGAACATGAAGGGACAACGATGAAGTTCGCAAAAAAACTCGCAGTTGCGGCGCTGGCTGCGACGGCGGCGTTCGCCGCGGCGGAGGTCCGCGGCGTCGTTTTGCAGGTGGATCAGATCAAACAGCGCTATCCGTGGAACGGACTCGTGGACGTCGACTACACCATCGGCTTCGGCGACGGCGAGGCGTTGGAAGTCGACGATTGCCTCGAAGTGCTGATGGTTGACCGCGCCGCCGCGCCGGCCGTCACGAACCGCGCGATCACCTTTCTGCAGGTGCCGTTGCCGCTTTCGGCGGGCAAGCACCGCATCACCTGGGACGCCCATGCCGACGGCGTCACGACCCGCACCGACCGGGCCGAGATGCACGTCTCGCTCGTCCACTACGCCGAGACGTACATGGTGATCGACGTCTCGAAGGGTTCGGCGGCGACGGTCTATCCCGTCGATTTCCTGAACGGCGCACCGTCGAACGGATTCAACGTGGACGAATACAAGACGGACAAGATCGTCCTCCGGCGCATCCACCCCGGTTCCTACGTGGCGGGTTCTCCCGGCGACGAGAAAAACCGCAGCGACACCAACGAACGGCAGCATCCTGTGACGCTTTCCAAACCGTTCTACGTCGGTCTTTTCGAGATAACCCAGAAGCAGTACCTGAACGTGACGGGTGCGGATCCGTCCAAATACAAAGGCGACTGCCGTCCCGTCGAGAACATGGACTACAACGCAGTCCGCGGCGGCAATTGGCCGACGACGACCGCGCCCGGGACGGGTTCGTTCATGGGCAAACTGCTTGCCAAGTGCAAATCGAAGGACGAGGCGGGAAACTACACGGTTCCCGTGACGGGATTCGATTTGCCGACTGAGTTTCAATGGGAATACGCCTGCCGCGCGGGGACGGCCAGCGCGTTCAACACCACGAACGCCTACAACAACGCCGACTCCGCCGCACAGGAAGTGCAGCTTCGCCGGCTCGGGCGGTACGAGAACAACCAGTCCGACGGTCGCGGCGAGATTTCGGAAAAGCACACGGTCGTGGGTTCCTACGAACCGAACGCCTGGGGTTTGTACGACATGCACGGCAACGTCTACGAATGGTGCCGCGACTGGCTTCAGACGGACGTGGAGGAGCTGAAGCAGTTCGTCGATCCGAAGGGGCCGGACTCCGGGAACTCCGGGACGAAGCGCGTGATACGGGGCGGCGCCTGGAACCAGAACGTCGGGAACTGCCGGTCGGCGAAACGGGAGCCATTCGACCCGACGTCCAAGTACGAAAGCGTCGGTTTTCGTCTGTTCAGGGACTTGCCCTGAAGGCGGCAAGGGCGCGTCGAGCTCGGAGATTTGACGATGAACGGAAGGTGGAACGCGACGTTGGCGCTGGCGGTTGTCGCGGGGCTTGCCGCCGCGGGGGTGCGCGAGGGCGAGCTGACGACGTCGACTTGGACGCGGGACGTCGAGATCCTCCAGCCGATGGACTTGCGCGTGGTTTTTCCCGTGGCGAAACTCGAAAACGAGCCTGCGCTGCGGAATCTCGCGTATTCCGCCGTCGGTTGGGATCTGGACGCGTCGGTAGACGCGACGCGCACGGTGACGGTCACGGCGCGGGCAGGGACGTGGTCGAACGGCGCTTTCTCGCCCGACGGCACTCCGGCGGTGACGGTGTTGGCGGCGACGACGGGGCGTGGGGCGTTCGACTGGCGCCCCGTCGAAATCTCGAAGAAGATCTACCAGCTTTCGCACGTGGTCAGCAAGGGCGGCGTCGTCGACGGATCGGCGACGCTTTACGGTTATCTGGACTTCTCGCAGGCCGCCGTCTACCTGGCGTCCCAGGCCGAAGTCGAAGCGGCGGCGCTGGCGGAGATCACGCACGAAATCGCCGTCGGGCAGGACGCGCAGTCGCCGTGGCAGCCGGTCGATTCGGCGACGGCGCGGTCGGGCATTGCGACTGACGAGGGTCTGGCGCCGGGCACGCGGACGGCGACGACGTTCACCTTTAAGGGTTGTGGCGTTTTGCGCTACGAGTACCGTCTGACGGGCGGCACGTTGGAGGTGTCGGTCGACGGCGCGGTGGCGGAGACCTTGTCCGAGGCGGCGGCGGAATGGGTTCCGCGCGAGATTGCGTTCGCGGATCATGGAACGCGCGTGGCGTCGTTCGTCCACGTAGCGGGGGCCGAAGGCGCGGTGGCGATCCGCAACGTGCGCTGGGAGGAGCAGCCCGAAAGCTCCCGCGCGGATGGCGCGGGCGGAGTTCGCGTCGACCTGCGCGAGGGCGTGCGGACGCCGAGACTGCTCCGCGACGTGCTGCCGTTCGCGTATTCCTCCACGAACTGGATCGGCGACGTGGTGGGCGTGAGCGCCGCGTCCGTCGCCAAGGTGACGGTGGTCGAGTTGGCGGGAACTGATTCCGACGTGCGGAACTGGTTGGAAGCGGGGACGCCGCGGGTGCTCGTGAATCGGCCGGGCGAGGGGTCGGTCGAATGGCAACCGCGCAAGGGCGTTTGGAAGGCGACGTTCGACGTTTTGGACGGCGGGGCGAGCATCCACCGGGAGACTGCGGTTTTCGATCTCCGCGCGTCGCGGGGCGGCGGCTTTGCGGTGTTGGTGAAGTGAGCGTTTTGCGCGAAATCGGTGATCGTGGCGTTTCAAAAAGACGCAAACGGCGGGCATCCAGCCGTTCGCAAGTTCATAAAAGTGTTGCGTACTGGCGTTTGAAAGTTCATAAAAGTGTTTCGGGCGTTGCCAAGCGGACGGTGGTTGTGGTACACTTCGTCCCATGAAGACAGCGAATGGCGAGATGACGAACGACGTGCCGGACACGTCGACGACGCTTTTGCGGGATTTGGCCGACACGCAGCATGCGCGGTGGGCCGTTTTCCACGCCCGCTACGAGCCGATGATGCGCGCGTTCGTGCGCGAGCGGTTCCCGACGTTGGACGCCGATGACGTCGTCCAGGAAACCTTCGCGGCGCTCGCCAAGGCGCTGCCGAATTACGTGTACGATCCGCAGATGAAGGGGCGTTTCCACAACTATCTGACGGGCGTCCTCCGCAACAAGGCGCTCAAGGCGCTTTCGGCTTGCCAACGCGATGCGTCCTTGAAGAAGCGCGCCGCCGAGGAAAGCGCTCGGCCTGACGCATCCGCCGCCATGGACGAAGCCGAATACAAGAAATGGCGGGAAGACGTCTACGAGATCGCGCTTCAGCAATTTTTGGCGGACGAGTCGGTTCACGAGCGCACGAAACAGGTTTTCGTCCGCTTGGCCATCGACGGCGCGAAGCCGGAAGCCGTTGCGGAGGCCTTCGGGCTCCCGTACAACACCGTGGTGAAAATGAAAGAACGCGCGTTGCGGCGGTTGCGGCGTTGCGTGGAGGCGATGGCCAACGCATGACAAGCGACGTTCCGATCCTGAGCGGACTGGACGGATTTCTCGCCAAGCACGGCCCCGTGGCCGGTCCCAAGTTTTGCCGTGCCGGTTCCGTTTGGGGTGGTTGGCGGGTAACGGAGTTTTTGGGGCGCGGCGGAAACGCCGAAGTGTGCCGGGTGGTTCCGCTGGCGGGCGACGCGGTAGGCGCGGCGGCGCTCAAGGTCTTGTTGAAGGACGACGCCGCTTCCCGGGCGCGGTTTGCGAGGGAAATCAAGATCTTGTCGGCGTCGCTGTCGCCGTTTTTGCCGAAGCTGCTCGATTCCGGCGAAGTCGGCGGCCGTCCGTATTTGGTGACCGAGTTGCTGGAGCCCGCCGATTTGCCGACGTCCGACGCCGCCGTCGCCGATTATCTGCTGGCGATTTGCAAAGCCGTTTCGGCGCTCCACCATGCGGGAATCGTGCATCGCGACGTCAAACCGTCGAACGTCATGCGCCGCGCGAACGGGGACGTCGTCCTGATCGATTTGGGGCTGGCCAAAGACGTCGAGAAGTCGCCCGAACCGGAGAGCGACGTTTCGGTGGTGTCGGGAAGTCCGGTCGGCGTGGGCACGCCGCGATACGCGGCCCCGGAACAGATGTTGGGCGGCGCGGTGACGGCGGCGGCGGACGTCCACGCGATAGGGCGTTTGGCCGACATGGCGTTCGGCTCGGATCCGCCGCGTTGCTGGTTGCCAATCATCCGCCGCGCGACCAGTTCGATTCCCGGACGGCGGTATCCGTCGGTGGAGGCCCTGGCGCGTGCGATACGGCGGCGAAACGACAGGCGGCGCGCGGCGCTTGTCGCGGCGGTGCTCGGCTTGACGGTTCTCGTTGCGGGCGTGTCAGTCGGTTTGTGGCGGACGGCAATCGCGCCGGCGGTCGCCTGGCGGGCTCTTTGCGAGAACGTTTCCACCAACCTCGTGGTCGAAGAATTGGTTTGGGAACGCCTCGTCACGAACAAGGTCGGCAATTCGACGCTTGTCGCCCCAGAACGGGCCAGTCGGCAGGTCCAAAAGCCGGTCGAAGCCACGTTTGTGCGCTTGAACGGACGGACGAATGCGTTCGATCGCCCGATCGTCCTGGATTCATCGCGCGAGTATTTCGTCGAAGGCCCCGGCATTCTCGCGGCGGACGTCCAGGCAAAGGATGGGATTGTCCGCCTGCATCTCAAGAATTGCTTCCTGTTCAACCGTTCGCCCATTTCAATCGACAAGGCAAACGTCCGCTACGTGTTCGAAGGCGGCGCGTATTTGAACTTCACGGAACAGGACAAACCGCCGAATGGCGTGGTTGGCGGATGCATCGAGGGATTTGACGGCGCGAGCGACGAGATTTGCTTCAAAGGACCGACGGACAAAGAGCAACTCGAACGAATGCACGGCGTTCAAGGATTGCGCATCCTCGAGCGCGAATGGGAGTAGGATTGACGCCTCGGTTTCCGCCGCCTTCCAAAAGTGAGCGCTCGTTTCCCGTGCGTTTACCACGCCCGCCCGCCCCGCGAAAAGGCGTTTTTTCGTTGCGCCATGGCCAATGTTCTGATACAATTCGCGCCAGTGGAACACAGGAAAATCAAAGAGGTTTTCGCGGTTGATTGAAACGACAGACCAGTCGTGTGGACAGAAACGTCCGGCTTCTCCACCGGGAAATCCGGAGCGCGAGGGCGTGCGTGGTTGAAAATCCGCATGGCGTGTTTTCATCATCCGTGATGGGATCGGCTATGAGTTTGAGCGAAAAGAAAAACAGAATTGAGTACATGGTCACTTGTGTCGGGGACTTTGCCCATGCGCACAAGATGACGCCTGCGGATGCTTTTTCCTTCCTCCAGAAATTCAAGGGCCTGGATTTCCTGGCGGACTGCTACGATGTTGAGCATTCCCGGTCGATAGATGCGACGGTGGACGATCTTGCCGAAGTTTGCATGAGAAATGGAGGCGTGTTTGCATGATCCTTTATCACGGGAGTAATGTGAACTTCGGGAAGGTGCTTCTTTCAAAGTGCAGTCCGCACAAGGATTTTGGAAGGGGTTTCTACCTTTCTGATAGTTATGACGTGGCCCTTCGGATGGCTCGACGTGTGGTCAGGCAACGCGGCGGAAGAAGATGCGTTCTTGTGTATGAGGTGGATGATGCGGCGATGCGCAAATTGAGCAGTCGCAAGTTTGCACAGCCGGGGAGTCGTAGCTGGGCGAAGTTCGTGCTTGCGAATCGCAATCCCCGGATGAAGTCGCTCGACCACAATCGCGACAACCGCTATGACTGGGTCTTGGGACCGATTGCCGATGACGGGCTGGCGTTCCTTTTCAAGATGTACGAGCGCGGATACTACACATTGAACGAAGTGTTGCGAAAGATGCGGTTTCGCAAGAAGCTCACAACTCAATATTCGTTTCATACGCCCAGTGCTGTGGC
>JAKSOX010000189.1 GCA_024405335.1 Kiritimatiellia bacterium | reverse complement strand
GTCTTGCGCAATCCGTGGTCCACGTGCAGCACCACGGGACGGAACCCGTGCGCCGCGGCCAGTTCGTCCATCAGCACCAGAAGCGCCGTGGAATCCGCTCCGCCCGACACGGCCAAACCGATTTTCAGTTCGTGTGCCACGTCACAAGATTCCAGAACAGCGAATGGCGCGTGCGCCCGTCGGCGCGGGTGCGCGAAGAATAGAACGTGAAAAACGGCGCCCAGTTGCGCTCGAATCCCCCGCTGTGGCGGATCGGCAGCAAGTCGAGCACTTTGACGCGAGTCGCCCCCTTTTCGGTCGAGCAGGACCAAAACGGCCACAGGCGGCGATACGACGAAACCTCCACGCCCGCGCGCTCGTTCCTTTCCCAGGTCCAGAACGGGAAAAACGAGAACCGTTCCTCACACGAGACGGAAGTCGTCAGTTCGGTGGACTCCAGCAGCTTCCAGCCCACGCGCCACGTGCGCTCCTCGCAGGCGCGGTCGAGGTAGTTGAAACCGTCCACGCGCTCCCAAAACGGCCAAATCGACAACCGCTCGCGCGCAGGCGTCTTCTCGTAGTCGAAAAACGGCCACGGCGCGCGGGTGCGCGTGCTTTGCGGCGTCATCGCGAACGAAAAGAACGGCGGCAGAAAGAGCACTTGCGTTTCGCGCTCGCGCCGGACCGTGCCGCAAAGCGGCCACACCATGAAACTGTCGCCCGCGCCCGCCGTGTCCCGGTCGGCGCGGTACACCGCCCACGTCACGATCGGCCACAGCGCGTAGTCGTGGCGCGACTCGCGCAAATCCGCGTATCCCCAAAACGGCCAAATCCCCACGGACGGACGCGGCTCGTCCTTCCAAGACACGATCGGCCACAGCACGGCGCGCGAACGCGCCGCCGGCGAGCGGTCGCCGGGGCGGCGATCCGGATCGCGGTACGGCGTTTCATAGTCCATGTAGACCGGCCACAGCGCGAAATTCCAGTTCTGCAGCGTCAGGAAGTGCGGATGGTGGCCCCAGAACGGGAAAAACGCCCAGTAAAAAGCGTCGCCGTTTTCGCGGTCCCGGCCGGAAAACCACAAGGGAAACACGTTGAAGCTTCGTTCGTTTCCGTAGGCCAGAAGCGCGCGCCACCAGCAATGGTCGCCGCCCTCGGCGTGCCACGTGCCGAGCGGCCACAGGAAATCCTTGGCGCCCGGTTCCTGGGAATAGAACGGACGGAACGCCCAGAAGTCGCGCTTGGTGTCGCGCTCGAAGAACGGCCCCGCGTGCCAGTCGCGCGCAGCCGCCGCCGCGGCGGCGAAAACCGCCGCCGCCAGCGCCGTTCTTTTCATCAGGCCCGTCACATCCGCCCCGTCCGCACGTCGACGAGATCGCACAAGCGCTTGTACGCGATGGCGAGGTCGTCGTTCGTGACCTGGCACATGTATTCGCAGGCGCGCGCCATTTCGCCCTCGGCGTTGGCCAACCTCCGTTCGATCGCGTCGGGCGAATCCGTGCCGCGGCCTTCGAGCCGTTCGCGCAGTTCTTCCATGCTCGGCGGGTTTATGAACACGTCGAAATACGCGGCGCGAAGCGGATTGGCCGGCGGCAGTTCGGCGACGGTCGCGCGCACTTTCGCCGCCCCGACCACGTCGATGTCGAGAATCATGGAATTGCCTTCGGCGAGCACTTCCTCGATCGGCGCGCGCAACGTGCCGTAGTAGTTCCCGTGCACTTCCGCATATTCGAGAAACGCCTTTTCCGCGATCAGTTCGCGGAACCGTTCGACCGAGAGGAAGTGGTAGTCGATGCCGTCCTCCTCCTCGCCGCGCGGCGCGCGGGTGGTGCAGGAAACCGAATACTGGAGATCGGGATACTCTTGAAGGAGCATGTCGATCAGCGTCGACTTACCACACCCCGAGGGCGCACTCATCACCATGAACAGCGGTTTCGTCTGCATATTTCTTCTCCAGTCTTTCAAGCTCTTCGCGCCCGGGCGCGCCGACGCCGTCCGCGTCGCGCAAATCGTCCCGGATTTGGAACAGGATTCCGTAGGCGAGTCCGTAGGCGCGGTATTTCGCCGGATCGGCCCCGGCGGCGAGCGCGCCCAGTTCGGCCGCGAGCGCGAACGCCTCGCCAGTTTTGCGGGCCGCCACGGAAAGGTAGTCGCCCGCCCCCGTCAACTCGTCCCCCTGCCCCTCGCACAGCGCCACGTGCGACTTCACGGTGGCGCGCAGCATCTCGGCGGCGTTCGGGAAACCGGACGAAAGGACGAGTTCGTAGCCGTGCGCGACGAGCCAGTCGCCGACGGCGATCGCCACCCCGACGCCGTGCTCTTTCCAGACGGCCGGCGCGCCGTAGCGCGTTTCGTCGCCGTCCTGGATGTCGTCGTGGATCAACGACGCCTTGTGGAAGCACTCCACGGCGTCCGTCAAAAACGCGAGATTCGCGGGCGCGGCGCCGCCAAGCGCCTTTTCGCAAACCGCCCGACAGAGACGCGGCCGCAATTTCTTGCCGCCGCGCCCGAAAAACGATTCCGCTATTTCCTTGACGCCCATGGGCGGCGGATCACTTGCCGAACACTTCGATTTCGACGTAGTTGTTCACCGGCTCGGAGGACGAACCGTTCGAATAGCAGCGCACGTAACGGCCCTTGGTGAGTTTGCCGTCGATCGGACGGCCTTCGTTGCGCTCGCGGTATTCCTTGTCCGTGCCCTTGCCGAGTTTGGCGGAATTGTCGTGGTCGTTGTTGAAAATCGTGGTGACGCCAGTTTTGAAGTCCTTGTCGTTGGAAATCTGGACGATCACGTCCTTGTAGGCGCGGTCGTCGCCCTGGTCGTGCCACACGCACACGGCGGAAATGACGTGCTCCGCCCCGAGATCGAGCTGCACCCACTGCAACCCGGTCGGCAACTGGAGCATGCACGTGGCGTCGGGCGTCTTGTCGGCGTCCACGACGTATTCGTTTTCGCCCGTCACCGCTTCTTCGCTGGTGGTCACGGGCGTGTCCTCCGTGACGAGCATCTTCTGGCAGTCGGCCGGCACCATGATCGGCGCGCGGAGCTTGCCGGGACCGGGATCGGGCTCGAGGTTGGTGGATTTGTTTTCCTTCGGCGTGCCGATCGAGTGGGGGGCCGGAAGCTTGATTTTGAGCGGCACCTTCTCGTCCGCAAACGCCGCCACGGCGGCGCAAGCCAAAACAATTGCAAGCAACTTCTTCATGACGTCTCCTTTCAAGGCGAAAAAACGGCACGTATGATACCAAATTTTCCGCCGTCCGTCCACGCATGTTCGCAGCGTGGGCATGGTGGCGGACGGGGCGTCATTTTCCGGCGTCCAGCAGCCCCCGCACCTTCTCGAACGACTTCGCCATTTCCTCCACGCCGCCCCACGCCTTCCGGACCTTCTCCGGGTCGATGATCCGCCCGTGGCCCGTAACCTTGTTGCGCTGCAGCTTCCAGCCGTTCGTCTCCGCGAGCGTGTCCCACCAGAGGCCACAGTCCATCACCTTGCCCTCGACGGTCGGCAGCGCCTGCGGCACCATCACCTCACCGGACGCCGCCTCTCCGCCCAGTAGCCGCCGCAGGTAGTCGATGTAGAAAAGCTCGCAATGATTCGCCACCTTCTTCAGCGACTCCACCTTCCCCCATTCGGCGTCGATCTTCACTTGCTCCGTGATGTTCTTCGGCGTCACGCACTCCTTCACGTTGGCAATCGGCTTCAGCGTGCCGTTCGCGCCGAACGCGACCGCGCTCTCGCCGCCCGCCAGCGTATAGACGTACCGCAGCGTCACGTCGTCCGGATTGCACACCGCCAGCACCGGCAGTTCAGATCCGCCGCCCATCTTCGCGAGGTCGGGGTCCCCGTTCGGAATCGCCGCGGCCATGAGCGACGCCTGCCGGACCTTGAGCCCGTGCTCCGCCAGCCGCGACAGGATCCGCGCCGTGATGCGCCCCCCGAGCGAGTGCCCGACGATCACCAGTTTCTCGCGCTCCTCCTTCGACATCATCGCCGCCTCGAACGCAAGCCGCCACGATTCCTTGTCCGCCGACTCCACCGCATGCGGCCACACAAGCCGGTCGC
>JAKSOX010000188.1 GCA_024405335.1 Kiritimatiellia bacterium | reverse complement strand
CGAACCCCCTACCTTCCGGCGAAGAACCTGACGAGCCGCTGCACGTGCGCCGCGCAGGCGTCGATGATCGGATCGGCGAGCTTGTCCGGCGGCACGAACGCGCCGTTCAGGTCGCCGAACGTCTTCAGCGTCGCCTTGACGTAGCCGTCCAGGAACTCCGTGGCGATGTTCACCTTCGCAACGCCCGATTCGATCGCCCGCCGGACGTCCGCCAGCGGCGTGCCGCTGCCGCCGTGCAGCACGAGCGGCACGTCGGGAATCGCCGCGGCGATGGCCGCGCACCGCGGAATGTCGAGTTTCGGCTCCTGCTTGTAGTAGCCGTGCGCCGTGCCGATCGAAACCGCGAGCGCGTCCACGCCCGTCGCCTTCGCGAAGTCCGCCGCCTCCCCAACGTCCGTGAGCGCCGTTTCGTCGCCCTGCGCGACGTGGCCGATTTCGCCCTCGCACGTGGCGCCGAGCGCATGCGCGTAATCGGCGACGTGCTTCGTCCACTTCACGTTCTCGTCGTATGGCGAGCGCGATCCGTCGTACATCACCGACGTGTAGCCCCAGGCAAGCGCGTCCGTCGCCTGCTTCACCGTGTTGCCGTGGTCGAGGTGGAGCGCCACCGGCACCTTTCCCCGGAACGCGAGCCGCTGCAGCATGCCGCAGAGGTCGTACGCCTTCCCCGTGTCGAAGAGCCGCATGTAGAGCTGGATGATGACCGGCTCGTTCTCTTGCTCGGCCGCCTTCAGGACCGCCGCCGCGGTCTCGTAGTTCGTGACGTTGAACGCCCCGACCGCCTTCTTCGCCTTGCGCGCCGCGCAAAGCATCTCCTTCATGTTCACGAGTGCCATCTGATTTCTCCGTTGACGATTGTAAATCTTGGATTGAGATCGGCGTCGACCAGCACGATGTCGGCGATCTTGCCCGGCGCGATTTCCCCGCGGTCCGGAATGCCGAGCGACGCGCACTGGTTGTACGAGGTCGCCTTCACCGCCTCCTCGAGCGGCAATCCGCTCGCCTTCACGTAGCGCTTGAAGCACTGCGGATAGAGCGCGACGGATCCGGCCACGTTGGAGACGACCGCCTTGGGATCGTACGGCACGTCGGCGAGCGTCGCCTTGCCCTTCTCCACCTTCACGCGCAATCCGCCGAGAGAATAGGTCCCGTCCGGCTCGCCCGCCGCGCACATCGCGTCCGTGATCACCATGACGCGGTCCGGACCTTTCGCCCGCACGATCAACCGGATCATCGGATCCGAAAGATGCACGCCGTCCGTGATGATTTCGGCGAACACGTCGTCCGCCAGCATGCCGCCCGTCACCATCGTGGGGCGGAGGTGGTGGATCGGCATCATCGCGTTGCAGAAATGCGTGAGGTGCGTCATGCCCGCCGCGCGAGCGCGTTCGAACGTTTCGAAATCGGCGGCGGAATGTCCGCCCGAAACGACGATGCCCGCCGCGACGAGTTCGCGGATGCACGCCTCGGCTCCCTCGAGTTCCGGCGCGAGCGAAATCTTCGCGATCGGCGAAATCGCGTGAAGCCGCTTCACCATCGCCGCGTCCGGCTTCATGAGGTAGGCCGGATTCTGCGCGCCCGCCATCTCGGGATTGAAAAACGGTCCTTCCAAATGAACGCCCAGGCACGTCGCGCCATCGCCGCGCGCCTTGTATCTTTCGGCGCAACGGCAGAGTTCGGCGAGATCCTCCTCGGGACGCGTGAGCCCCGTCGCGAGAAATCCCGTGACGCCGTCCGCGAGTTTGCCGCGGCCGATGGTCCCGAACGCCTCGTCCGTCGCGTCGCAGAAATCGGCCCCGCCCCGGCCGTGCGAATGGACGTCGACGAAACCCGGCAAGGCGACGAGGCCGTCGGCCTCGACCGTTTCGCCGCCCGCGGCCGCGCGCCCGCCGACGGCGGCGATCCGCCCGCCGTCGACGACCACGTCCGCCACGCCGAGATCGCGTCCCGGCGTGACGACGCGCGCTCCCCGGATCGTCAGCATCAGATGTTGAACTTGGGCGTTTTGAGCGTGTTGCGGTCGGTGACGACGCGCAGGTTCTTGTGGTGGCGCATGTGCGTGACCGGATAGTCGTCGCCCGGCTTGCCGAGCGCCGCGATGCGGATGATCGTGTTCGCCCAGTTGAGGACCGGCGACTCGTTGCGCGTCATGATGAGGATCTTGCGCGCCTCGATGCACTGCTTCATGCCCATCGTGATCGCGCGGCGCGGGAAGTTCTCGAGGTTGCCGCCGACGCCCGGATGGCGCGTCGCGTCGATCGTGCGCGTGAAATCGTTGATCTCGAGGATGCGCGGATTCGACTCCGCGACGCCCGGTCCCGGCTCGTTGAACGCCACGTGGCCGTGGATGCCGATGCCGCCGTAGCACACCTCGATGCCACCGAGGTCCTTGATCATCTTGGGAAGGTCCTTGATGTTCTTCGGGCTCGGGAAGACGATCTGGTCCTTCGGCATCAGCAGATCGGGGCGGATGCGGTTGAACAGCAGCGGTCCGATCTGCCCGCGGAACGAGAGCGGATTCGTCATCGGGATGAGTTCGTCCTTCTCGTCGTCCACGTACTCGTCCATGAAGAAGAAACGGACGTTCTTCAGCGAAATCTGGCGGTAGTTGATCTTCTCGGCCATCAGACGGTATGGCTGGGTCGGTCCCACGGGCATGATGAAGTTGACGATCTTCTTGCCCTTCGCGGCCTTCGCGAACTCGTTGACCATCTCCTCCGCGAGATAGTCGTACACCTCGTCCAGCGTGTCGAACACGACCAGCTGCCCCTTCGCGGCCTTGACGACCTGGTCCGGCGTCATCGCCAGAATTTTGCGGACTTCCTGCGCGCGTTCTTTGTGCGTCATCGGTTTCATTTTCACTTCGCCCCTTTCTTTTCCTTCACAGACATGCGGCTGCGATTTCGTTAAGCGTCTTCACGTTGAGCTTGCCGTGCTTGACCAGCTGCGTCTTGGCGTAAACGCCCAGCGTCACGATCTGGTCCTTCTTGGGATCGTCCGCGCGCGCGGCGACGTACTGCGCGAGCCGTTTCACGAGCGCGGGTTCCAGCTTGTCGAGGACGATCGCACCCTCGCCGCAGTTGTAGCTTTCCTCGTCGTTCGTGCCGAACGGCTTGAGGTCCGCCTTGAGCGCCGCCAGAAGCTTCTCCGGGCACTCGCATCCGCAGTAGTTGCGCATGAAGTCGTCCGCCAGGTAGTAAAGCGCACCCGGCTTCTTCGCGAACTTCACCTTCTTCGCCAGCAGGAAACCCGCCGTGCAGAAGACCGTCGGCTTGAGTTCGAGCCCCCAGGCGGGGTAGTCGTTTTTGAGCGCGTCGAACGCCGCCGGATTCGGACACACGACCGCCTCGACGCCGAGTCCGTTCAGGAATTCCGCGAACTTCGCCGCCGCCGCCCGCGCCTCGCCGAGGTAGCCGAGCACCTTGAGCGCCTTGCCGATGCAGCCGCCGGTGACGGTGACGCAGTCGCCGACCGCCGCCTTCACGAGCTTCTGGAGCGCGGCGACTTCCTGTTTGTCCGAAGCCGTGGCGTCGTCGAGGAAAAGCGCGACCTTGCCCTTGCCCGCGGCCTTCCACGCGGACGTCGCCGCGAGCTTCTTCGCGAGCTTCGCGACCTTTTCGGGGGCTTTGCCCTGCTCGACCACGTCAGCGCGCGCCGCGAGGGCGAGACCGTTTTCGTCGTAGCCGTTCACGCAGTTGCGGCGGCAGCAGGCCGAAAGCTCCTGCCGGTACAGGGCGTCGACGAAATCGGCGTCGTCGAACGAGTTCGTGCCGTTCCTCAATCCGAACAGCATCGCCGCGCGCACGCGAGGCGTGTCCACCTCGGTGCACCGGACCTGTCCGATGGTCGAGAGATGCCGGCACATGAAACAGAACCGGCAGTTCATGATCGCTTCTTCAAACTTGTCGATATGCATGACAGTATCCTTTGCTTCTTTGAATTAAATACTTCGTGTTAAATGGTTAAATTGTTAAATTCGCTGAGCGTGTCAAACCGATGGATGAAGACTCGCGAGGCCGAGTTAGATTTGTGCGGCCGTTATGCCCTTTCCCG
>JAKSOX010000187.1 GCA_024405335.1 Kiritimatiellia bacterium | reverse complement strand
AAGCGTGCCGTCCGGCCCGACGGCCGCGTCGCCCATGGCGCGTTTCGCCGCCGGGGAAACGGCGACGCCTTCCGCGCGGAAATCGGCGACCGCGGATTTCGGCGACAGATTCGCCGCCACGAGCATGCGCGTTTTGCCGTCCGCCGACGCGCGCGTGAACGCCGCCACGCCGTTCGGTTCGCCGCCCGCGAGCCACGTCATTTCGCCGCCGCCGAACGCGGGGTGTTCGTGGCGCAGCTTCGCGAGCGCGCGCACGTGTTCCAGGCGCTTCCGGCCTTCCGGCTGCAGCGCGCGCCCCCAGTCGACCGTCTTCCGCGCGCGGCCGACGTCTTCGACCGGCGCGAAGAACGTGTTCAGCGAGTTGTCGGCGATTTCGTTGCCGTTGAACAGCAGCGGCAGCCCGCGGCGCAGGAACGTCAGCGTGAAGGCGGCGTTGCCGGCTTCCACGGGAAGGATGCGGTCGAAACGGTTCTCCCGGTCGTCCGCCGCCGTGTCGTGGTTGTCCATGAAACAGAACATGAGCGCGTTCCGCGGGATTCCGGCTTCGTATGCACGCACGTGCCGCATCTTCTGCACGAGATTGGTGCCCTCGACGTCCCAGCACGTGACGTCGCGCCCGGCCGCGATTTGCGACCGCACCGCGAAACTGAACGGCCAGGCGTAGCAGGCGTCGAACGCCTTTTCGAGCCACTCCGGCTTCGAGCCCTCGTTGATCATCGCCAAATCCGGCTTGACCTTGCGGCAGGCGAGCGCCGCTTCCTGCCAGAAGTCGATCGGCACCTGGTCGCCCACGTCGCAGCGGAAGCCGTCGCAGCCGAGCGCGATCCAGTGCAGCATGGAATCCACCAGATACTTGCGCACCGCCTTGGACGCGAAGTTCACGTACGGGAAGCGCCACTGCGTCGTGCGGACCGTCCCGTCCGGATTGCGCTGGAACGCGTCCGGAAATTTGTCCTTGAGCACGTTGTTCGGCCCGCAGTGGAGGTACACGAGATCCATGTACGTCTTCATGCCGAGCCGGTGGACTTCGTCGTTGAACGCCTTGAAATCCGCGTCCGTGCCGTATTCGGGATCGATCTTGTCGTAGTCGGAAATGCGGTAGGGGTTTTTGGGCGTGTGGAAGCCGCTTGCGATCTGGCGCGGACTCCAGCCCGATTCGTCCATGTCGCGGTCCATCTCCACGAACGGCGTGAGATACACCACGTCGACGCCCGCCGAACGGACGTGCGGCAGCATCTTGGCGGCGGCCTTGAAGTTGCCGTCGCGCGTGCAGTTCCGGAGCACGAGCTGGTACACCACGGCCCGCTCGAGATAGGCGGGCGGCGCCCACGGCGCGGCGGCGGCGGCGAACGCGAACGCGGCGAACGCGAAAGTCAGTTTTGTCTTCATGCCGCGATTATACCACGTTCGCCCCCGCTCCCGCCACGCGACAAAAAAAGAAGCCGCCAAACGGCGGCCCCTTTTTCGCGATCCCGCGAAACCCGATCACTGGGCTTCTTCGACGATCGTGACCTTGAACGCGACCTTGACTTCCGGATCGAGCTCGAGCTTGGCGTTGTATTCGCCGATTTCCTTGAGCTGGTCGGGGAGGTCGAGCTGCGCGCGCTCGATCTTGACGCCGCGGTCGGCTTCGATCGCCGCCGCGATGTCCGTGGCGTTCACGCTGCCGTAGAGGCGCGTGCCGTCCACCGTGCGGGCGGAAACCGTCACGGAAAGGCCCGCCAGCTTGCCGGCGAGCGCTTCCGCCGCCGCCTTCTGCTCGGCGCGCTTCGCGGCGCGCTGGGCTTCGAGCTTGGCGAGACGGCGCTTCGCGGCTTCCGTCACGGGAGCGGCGAGCTGCTGCGGGAGCAGCATGTTGCGCGCATAGCCGTCGGCGACCTTCACGATCGCGCCGGCCTTGCCGAGGAACTTCACGTCGGCCATCAGCATAACTTCGGTCATTGCAAGATTCCTTTCTTAGGCGAGCAGGCCCATGTTGCGCGCGCGGCGGACGCCCTTCTTGATCTGGCGCTGCTGCTGCGTGGTGACGCCCGTCACGCGGGCGGGGATGATCTTGCCGTACTCCGTGACGTAGTTCTTGAGGAACTCCACGTCGTTGAAGTCGATCTTGTCGTTCGCCGGGATTGCGGGACGACGGCGGGCGCTGAACTCGCGGTCGTCGCGGCTGTCGCGGTCTCTCTTGGGATAAGCCATTTTTTTGCTCCTTTGGATGATGGTTACTCGGCCGCCGCGGCGGCTTCGGCGGCCGCGGCCGCTTCCTTCTGCGCCTTGATCTCGGCGCGCTTGGCAGCCGCTTCGCGCTGGGCGGCGAGAATCGCTTCGCGACGCTCGTCGACCGCGAGAATCTGCACGCGGAAGACCTCTTCCACGAGTTTGTAGCGGTTCGTGAGCTCGGCGACCTTGGCCGGATCGAGCTCGAAGCGGACCACGGCGTAGACGCCGTTTTCGCGCTTCTTCATCGGACGCGCGAACGCGCGCTTGCCGAGCACGTCCTGCGTGAGCACCTTGCCTTCGAGGCGCGCGATCTCGGCGACGGCCTTGGCGAGATATCCCTCGAGAACGTCGTCTTTCGCGTTGCCCGAGAAAATGTAAAGTCCTTCGTACTTCTTCATTTTTCAGTTCCTCCGGATCACTTCTTCTCGGCGGGCTTGGCTTCTTCTTCCTTGCCCTTCTTGATCACTTCGGGAGCGGCGGCCGCCTCGCCGGCGGCGGCGCCCGGTTTCGCGGAACCGTCGTCGTCGGGCGACTTCACAGTCGCCACCGCGAGTTCGCCGCGGGTGACGAGCGTGAACTTGTCGCCGAGCTTGAGGTCGCGCACGAAGAGCGTCTGGTCCAGGCCCAGGCCCGAAACGTCGACTTTGAACTTCTCGGCGATGTCCGTGGGGAGGCATTCCACTTCGACCGTGCGGAGCGTCTGCTCGAGCACGCCGCCGCCGATCTTCACGCCCTGCGCTTCGCCCGTGAGGTACACCGGAACGACCACGCGCACCTTCTTGGACAGCGAGACCTCGCTGAAATCCACGTGGATCGGGGTTCCGGCGATCACGTCGTTCTGCACTTCGCGCATCAGGGCCGGGACTTCCGTCCCTTCGAGATCGATCGAGACCAGGAGCTGCTTGCTCGCGTGGCCGCGCATCGCCATCATGAACTCGTGCGCGGAGAACTTGATGAGCTCCACCCCGCTTTTGTCCATCTTCATCACCGACCCGGGAATCAATCCCGTGCGGCGAAGGCGGCGGACTGCACCCGTGCCGGATTCGGCACGCTTCTCCGCCTTGAACTTCACTTGTTCCATTTTCTTTCTTTCTTCTTTTCACCCCGCCTGCTCTCGCGCACGCGCGCTACCCTCGGCGGAAAATCGTCCGCAAACGGCCTCACTCGTGGTTGAACAGGTCGTTCACGCTTTCGTTCGCGTGGATGCGCTTCACCGCCTCGGCCACCAGCTTGGACACGGAAAGCACCGTGAGCTTGAACGGCAGCTTCTTCACGTCGAAATCGGGACGGAGCGGTATCGTGTCCGTCACCACCAGCTCGTCGAGCTGCGTCTCGTGCATCAGCCGCTCCATGCCCTTCGGCGTGAGCGGGAAGTGCGACACGAACGCATGCACGCTCTTCGCGCCGTTGTCGCGGCACATCTTCGCCGCCGCGCTCAAAGTGCCGCCGGTCGCCGTCATGTCGTCGATCATGATCACGTCGCAGCCGTTCACGTCGCCCACCACGCTGAACGCGTCCACCGTGGAATCGCCCGTGCGCTGCTTGGCCACGATCGCCAACCCCGTGCCGAGCTTGCGCGAATAGCCGTAGGCCGTCTTCGCCCCGCCCGTGTCGGGCGACACGACGATCGGCTTCCGGAATTTGCTCTTGCGGATGTAGTCGAGAATCACCGGCTCCGCGTGCAACTGGTCCAGCGGAATGTCGAAAAAGCCCTGGATCTGGTTCGCGTGCAGGTCGAGCGTGAGCACGCGGTCGGCCCCGGCGGCCTCCAGCAGGTTCGCGATGAGACGCGCCGTGATCGGCACGCGGGGCTGGTCCTTGCGGTCCTGGCGCGCGTAGCCGT
>JAKSOX010000186.1 GCA_024405335.1 Kiritimatiellia bacterium | reverse complement strand
CGATGGCGTTTGTTCTATAATAACGGCATGACAAGGAGAATGGCATGAAGAAAACGACGACGACGGCGGCGCTGTTGGCCGCCTGCGGGGCGCTGGCGGCGTCCGCGCCGAAAACCGATCCGCTGGCCGCGCGCGTGGCGGCGGACTTCACGAACGCGCCCGCGCCCAAGGTGGCGTGGTACGCCGTGCCGGCGATGAGCGAAATGCAGCGCCTGCCGGACGTCTACCCCGAGGACGGCGTCCCCGGCGGCAAAGTGCGCATCGTGGCGGCGAAGGACGAATTCGAGCCCGGCTCGTTCGACGTGTACGCCTTCGAGAACCTGGGCAAGGTGGCGTTTTCGCTCACGCCGTTCAAGACGGACGACGGCAAGACGTTTCCCGCCGAGAACCTCGACCTCAAGCTCGTCAAGGTGTGGTTCCAGAACAAGAACGGCTGGTTCAGCTACTTCGGCGACACGGGCTTCAAGCTCTGTCCCGACCTGCTGCTGAACGACGAGGACCTCATCCGCGTGGACGTCGCCAAGCAGGCGAACTACGCGCGCCTCGTGGAGAAGGACGGCACCACGAGCGAGTGGTGGATCAACCCGCCGCACCGGCTCGACGTGCGCTTCTGGGAACACTACCACAACCCCTGCTCCTTCCTGCCGATGAAGGAGAACTTCCGCGACGCGAAGACGCTCCAGCCCGTGCTGCTGCCGAAGGGAGAATTCCGCCAGTTCTTCCTCACGGCGCACGTCACGAAGGACGTCCCCGCCGGGCTTTACAAAGGCGCCGTCGAAATGGCGGACGCGAAGGGCGCCAAGCTCGGCGCCGTTCCCGTGGCGCTGCGCGTGCTCGACTTCGTGCTGCCCCAGCCGAAGGACTACTCCGGCAAAAAGGACTACCTCACGGCGTCCTACAGCTACATCAGCTTCGACCTCATCATGCAGGAGAACGGCGGCGACGCGGCGCTCGCGCGCAAGCAGCTCAAGGCCGTGCTGAAGGACCAGGTGGACCACAACCAGCTGATGCACATGGTCCGCGGCAGTGTGGATTCGGAAGGGTATTTCACCGCGAAGACGATGCTCGAAGTGGGCATGCGCAAGGACGTGCAGATCGGCGGCGCGAGCCCGGGCGGCGCCGGCGAGGAAGGCATCGCCGCCGCCAGGCGCCAGGCGGACTACTGGGACCGCGCCATCGGCCACCACAACATCTACATCGCCTACGGCGACGAGCCCGGCAGCTGGTGGCTCAAGCAGACGCGTCCCGTCTACGAGGCCGCCCAGAAGGCCGGCTTCAAGTTCTTCATCGCCGGCGGCGATTCCGTGTTCAACAAGGCCGGCTACATCTACGACTGGCACAACGTCGCCAAGGACCCCGTGAACGACTCGTCCACGCGGCTCTGGAACCAGCTCGACCGCGCGCACGTCGCGTGGTACGCCAACCACCACGTCGGCCCCGAGAATCCGGCGTTCAACCGCCGCCAGTACGGCCTCGGGCCGTATCTCGCGGGCTACAGCGCCAACTGCAACTACGCGCACCACTTCGGCCCCTACAACGACGACCGCCTCACCTACAAGCCGATGGTGTTCGCCTACGGCATCTACGACGGCGTGATCGACACGCTCCCGTGGGAGGGCTTCCGCGAGGGCATGGACGACATCCGCTACGCGACGCTGATGACGTCGCTCGCGCGCAAGGCCGCCAAGTCCGAGGACGTGGACGTGCGCTATCTCGGGCTCAAGGCGCTGCAGATGCTCGCGAGCCAGGACCGCGCGGAATGCGACCTCGCGGCCTGCCGCCACGAGATGATCAACTACATCCTCCGGCTCAAGCAGACGCTGGGCGAGTGACCGACCGAAGGGAGAAACGACATGAACAAGATTTTCACCGTGGTGGCGTGTTTGGCGGCGGCCGTCGTGCTGGCGGGGCCCGCCGAGGACAAGGCGAAGCGCGAGGCGGAAGCGAAGGCGCGCGCCGAAAGGCAGGAACAGGAGCGCAAGCTGCGCGAAGAGATCAACGCGAATTGGCGCGAGTTCGACAAGCTGCGGCGCGAAAAGGCGCCCGACGCGGCGCTGCTGAAGCAGAAGGCCGAGTGGCTCCACGACCGTTCCGCGGTCAACGCGAACTGGCGTCTCGAGGCCAAGCGGCACCTCGCGAAACTCATGCTGCAGGCGGGGAAGGACGCCGAAGCCGAAAAACTCTACGCCGACTTCCTGCCCGCCGCGGCCCGCGCCGACCGGAACACCTACGTCTACACGCTGGACGGCGTCACGGGCGTCCACGTGCGCAAGAACGACCTCGCGGGCGCGCTCGCCGCCCTGGAGCGGGCCCGCGCGGATCTCGCGAAAACCGAGAAGCTCAACGACAACCAGCGCGCGGCGCTCATCGGCGCCGTGGACGACCGCGTCGTCGCGCTGTACAAGACGTTCTACCGTTTCGACGAGGCGAAGCAGCTGCTCGAGAAGAAGGGCGATTCGATCGCCGTCGCGAACCTGCTGCGCGAAAAGATGGCGCGCTGGGACGAGGCGGAGAAGATCTACCTCGCGGTGCTGCCGGACACGAACCAGACGCACGGCGCGCGTTGCGCCGCGTACCGCGCGCTCTACCGCACGCACCGCGACCTCACCGACCGCCACGACGCCGTCTTCGCGGGCAACGCCAATTGGACGACGAACGGCGCCATCGCGTTCTACGCGACCGACCTGAACAGCGCGGCCGGCGCCTTTTTCCACGGCGACTACGCCACGGCCTCGCGGTCGTTCAGGAAACTGGCGGCGCTGCGCAAAGCGACCAAGACGCCGTTCTCGTTCATGGAACTCCAGTACGGCGTGCCGGCCGCGATCGCCACGGGCGACGGCGCCGAAGACGTCGCCGGGATCGTCGACCGCGCCGTGCTCGTGGACAAGAAGATCAAGCCGGCCGAGGCCTACCAGCTGCGCATGTACCTGGCGCTGCTCCGGGAGAAGGGCGACGTCGGCAAACTGACCGCCCGCGTCAAGCGCGCCGACGAGGCGTTCGCTGACGGTCTCGACCCGAAGACGCGCTGCGAACGCATGGACCGCGTGGGGTCGATGGCGTCGTGCATGCGCAACGAAGCGCTCGTGCGCGCGATCGACGCCTACGAGCAGACGCTCAAGGTGCCGGCGCCGCGCAAGAACTACCTGGTGAAATACGCCGACCGGCCCGTCACCGGCGTCACTTCGTGGGACGCGCTCGCCGTCCAGCCCGAGCGCCAGCCGCTCGACCGCCAGTACGGCGGCAACATGGACTTCCTCACGACGGACGTCTCCACGGGCAACCGCGGCGACGGTTCGGGCAAGCAGGCCGAAAAGGGCAAGACGCCCACGCTCGCGGTGACGTGCGACGCCTGGGGCGTCCACTTCCGCTTCGACATGCCCGACCCGCAGGCGCGCGACATCGAGGCCGGCTTCATGGGCGGCGGATCGCTGGAATGCTACGTGGCGCCCGGCGAGAACACGCCGTACGTGACGCCGCTGGTGGACATCGGCACGGGGCGCTTCTCGTTCTTCAACACGATGTACAACACTTTCGGCCACCGCCGCGTGACCACGGCGGATCCGTCCTGCTACCGCAGCGAAATGGCGTACACGGACGACGTGGTGACGACGTACTACGGCATCTCGTGGGAAGCGTACGCCACGCGCATTCCGTCCACGGGCACGACGTGGGATTTCGAGACGTTCCTGTGGGGCCGCAAAGTGTCCGCCGCGTGGAACGGATCCGAGTCGATCCACGGCCGTTCCACCTGGGGCACGCTCACCTTCGAGATTCCGCCCGAAGGCCGCGTCGCGATCCTGAAGCGCCGTCTCTTCAAGGCGATGAACGACTACAAGGCCGAAAAGAACTGCTCGCACGACAAGGCGGGCGTGCTCGAATTCTGGCGCGACGACGCCATCGGCGACCCCGCGTTCTACAAGGCGGAACTCGCGCCGCTCGTCGCCGAGCTCGACGGCTACTGCAAGCGCATCACGACCGCCATGTCGGACGCGGACGTGCTCGAACTCGCGGAAACGGCGCTGCCGAAGCTCGTGGACGTGCGTTTCGCGGTGGCGGACCGCCGCCGCGCCTACCTCGAAAAGAA
>JAKSOX010000185.1 GCA_024405335.1 Kiritimatiellia bacterium | reverse complement strand
TCGTCCGCGGCCTTTCCATGGACATGATCGAAAAGGCGAACTCGGGGCATCCGGGCGCGCCGATGGGCATGGCGGATTTGGCGGTGTCGCTGTGGCTCAGGCATCTGAACGTCGATCCCAAGGACGCCGCATGGGCCAACCGCGACCGGCTCGTGTTCTCCGGCGGGCACGCTTCCGCGCTCGTCTATTCGCTTTTCCACCTCGCCGGCGTGGGCGATTTGACGCTGGACGAACTCAAGACCTTCCGCCAGCTCGGGAGCCGCACGGCGGGCCACCCCGAGCGCGGGCTGATGCCCGGCGTGGAAGTGACCACCGGTCCGCTCGGCCAGGGCCTCGCGATGGGCGTGGGCATGGCGATCGCCGAGCGCATGTCGGCCGCCCGGTACGGCGAAATCGTCGACCACCGCACGTGGGTTTTCTGCGGCGACGGCGACCTCGAAGAGGGCATTTCCCACGAAGCGTGTTCGCTGGCCGGCTGCCTGAAGCTGGACAAGTTGTGCGTGGTGTACGATTCCAACCGCATCACGATCGAGGGCCCCACCGGCCTCGCGATGGCGGACGACGCGAAGAAGCGTTTCGAAAGCTACGGCTGGAAGGTCCTGGAAGTCGACGGCCACGATTTCGACCAGATCGAACGCGCGTACCGCAAGGCGGAGAAGACCGCGGGCCAGCCCGTGTTCGTTCTCGCCCACACGCACATCGGTTTCGGCGCGCCCAAGAAGCAGGATTCCGCCGATTCCCACGGCGCCCCTCTCGGCGCGGAGGAAGTGGCCGGCGCCAAGCGGAACCTCGGGCTCGATCCAGAAAAGTTCTTCGACGTGCCGCGCGAGGTCTACGACCTCTTCGCGTGCCGCGCGGCGCAGGTGCACCGTTTGGCGAACCGCTGGAAAAAGGATTTCAAGGCGTGGCGGACGGCGTCGCCCGAATTGGCGGCCGCGTGGGACGCCGCGCACAGGAACGCGGTGCCGGCCGACGCCGAGGCGAAGCTTCCCCGGTTCGATCCCGCCAAGTCGGTCGCCACGCGCGGCGCCTGCGGCGAAACGCTGAACGCGCTGGCGCCGGTCGTCCCCTCGCTGGTGGGCGGCAGCGCGGACCTCGGACCTTCCAACAAGACCGTACTCAAGGGCCTCGGCGACGTCGCCGCCGGCGCCTTCGGAGGCCGCAACCTGCACTTCGGCGTGCGCGAACTCGCGATGACGGCCGTGGTGAACGGCATCACCGCCCACGGCGGCTGGCGCGGCTACGGCGCGACGTTCTTCGTGTTTTCCGACTACTGCCGTCCCGCGATCCGGCTGGCGGCGCTCATGAAGCTGCCGTCGCTCTTCTTCTTCTCGCACGATTCCTTCTACGTGGGCGAGGACGGCCCCACGCACGAGCCGGTGGAGCATCTGGCGGCGCTCCGTTCGATGCCGAACGTGCTCACGCTCCGCCCGGCGGACGCGAACGAGACGGCGGCGGCGATTCTGGTGGCGCTGCGCCATCTGGACGGCCCCACCTGCGTCATGACCTCGCGCCAGAATCTGCCGGTGCTGCCCGAAGCGCGCCGCGAAGACGTGGCGAAGGGCGCCTACGTGCTGTTCGATTCGTCCGAACGGGCCACGGGAATCAAGAACGGATTCCCCGAACTCGCGTTCATCGCGAGCGGTTCCGAAGTGGCGGTCGCGCTCGAAGCGGCCCGCACGCTGGCGGACGAAGGCAAGGCCGTGCGCGTGGTGTCGATGCCGAGTTGGGAACTTTTCCAGAAGCAGTCCACCCTGTACCGCGCGAGCGTGCTGCCCAAGAGCTGCTCCAAGCGCGTGATCGTGGAGGCCGGTTCGCGTTTCGGCTGGGACCGCTACGCGGAAGACCCCGCCCACACGCGGTACGTCACGATGGACGGCTTCGGCGCCTCCGGCCCCTACAAGGTGCTGGCCGGGCACTTCGGCTTCACGGCCGGGCACGTGCTCGAAGTCGCCCGCGAACTCGTTTGACGTCCGGCGCGGAAGGGCTGAAGTCCATGCGCGATTGCGGACGGCGAACGTTTCTCAAGGCGGCCGCGGCCGCGGGCGCGTGGCCGCTTTTCAATCTGGGGTGCGTTTCGAAGCCGTTGGCGGAGCGCAAGGCGCGCATCGCGCTCGTCGGCTGCGGCAACCGCATGGACTACGGACTCGTCCCGGATCTCGTAGGCGAGGAGATCGTGGCGATGTGCGATCCCGATCCCGCGATGATGCGCCGCCGGCTCGCGACGCTGGGAAACCTCGGATACGACGTCGCGTCGGTGCGCCATTTCTTCGCGGACTACCGCGAGATGTTCGACAGGATTTCCGGCGAACTCGACGCGGTGGTGATCGCCGCGCCGAACCACCACCACGCGCTGCCCGCGATTCTCGCGATGCGCCGGGGGCTCCACGTGTACGTGGAAAAGCCGATGGCGAACACGATCGACGAAGTGCGCGCGATGGTGCGCGAGGCGAAGCGCGCGGGCGTCGTGACGCAGGTGGGCAACCAAGGCCATTCGGGCGGCACGTGTCCGCTGCTCGCGGAAACGATCCGTTCCGGCGAAATGGGCGCGGTGACGGACGTTTGGGTTCTCGACGACCGGCTGAACGCGATGACCTACCGTCCGCCGCCGTCGCCGCCGCCCGCGGGCATGGACTGGGACCTGTGGTGCGGCGGCAGTCCGCGCATCGACTACTACGCGGCCGTCGCGGGCAAGCACGGCGCGCTGCATCCGCACGATTTCCATTCCTGGATCGGCTACGGCAACGGTTCCATCGGCAACATGGGCACGCATCTGCTGGACATGCCGTTCTACGCGCTCAAACTGGCGGAACGCGCGCCGTCGGAAATCGCCTTGCTGGACTACATGCCCGGATGCGAAGGGTCTTGGGGCTGCCGCGACACGATCGAATGGAAATTTCCCGCCGGCGCGGGGATGCCCGCCGTGACGTTCCATTGGTTCGACGGCGTCAAGGACGGCGTCCCCTACGACCAGGAACACGTGGACCGCATCGGCATCTGCCGCCGCCGCGAATACCAGAACGTGCCGCCGCGGCTGGCCGAAATCGAAAAGCGGCACGGCGCCGCGTTCGGCCAGCTCGGCTCCCTGGTGGAAACCGAGAAGGGCGTTCTCTGGTCCAAGCACGTGGACGGCACGGTGACGCAGATTCTGCCGAAGTCGCTGAAGAAGGACCTGAAGGCGGCGAAGATCCCGAAGACGCTGCCGCGCGCGCCGGGCTTCAACCACGTGCGCGATTTCCTCGACGCCTGCCGCACGGGCCGCAAGGCCGGGTGCGACTTCGTCGATTTCGGCGGTCCGCTCGCCGAAATGGTGCTGCAGGGAAACGTCGTCGCGCGCGCCGGCAAGGGCGTCTACCATTGGCAAAACGGGCGCTTCGCCGAAGACGCGGCGAACGCGTTTCTGGGCAAGGCCTACCGCGCTGGCTGGGAGGTGGCGTGAAATTCGTCGTCACCGCCGGTCCCACGCGGGAGCATCTCGATCCCGTGCGCTTCCTTTCGAACCCCTCCACGGGCAAGATGGGCTTCGCGGTGGCCCGGGCGGCCGCGCGCGCCGGACACGACGTGACGCTCGTGGCGGGGCCGGTGGCGCTCGCAACGCCGAAGGGCGTCGCGCGCGTGGACGCGGTTTCCGCGCGCGACGTGCTCGCGGCCGTGGAAGCGGCGCTGGCGGCTGTGAAGGACGCGCCGGACGGCGTGGCGCTGGTGATGACGGCGGCCGTGGCCGACTGGCGTCCGGCGACGTGCGCGGCGAAGAAACTCAAGAAAAGCGCGATGTCAGGCACGCTGAAACTCGTGCGCAATCCGGACGTGCTCAAGACGGTCCGCGCGAAGACGCGCACGTGGAAGCGCAAGCCGGTGCTCGTGGGATTCGCCGCGGAAACGGGCGAACCCACGGCGGAGGCGGCGCGCAAGTGCCGCGAGAAGGGGCTCGCGATGGTGGTGGCGAACGACGTCACCCAGCCCGGCGCGGGATTCGGCGTGGACACGAACCGCGTCACCTTCGTGCTGGCCGACGGAACGCTTGAGCCGTTGCCGCTGATGACGAAAGACGCCGTGGCGCGGAGAATCGTGGAAAAATGCCGGACGTTTGGCGGAGGAGGGGGGATTTGAACCCCCGGTACGGAGATTAGACCGTACGACGATTTAGCAAACCG
>JAKSOX010000184.1 GCA_024405335.1 Kiritimatiellia bacterium | reverse complement strand
CGCTCTCGGCTTCCGGCCCTTTCGCCGCTTCGGTCGCGCAACCGGCGGCGAACGCGAGCGCGCACGCGGGAACCATCTTCAGGATCAGACGCTTCATCTCACTTCACCCCCTTCTTCGCCTCGAGGGCGAGCATCGTCGAAATGCGGTCCGCGCAGCCGGCGCGCATCATTTCCATGTCGCAGTTGTGGCCGTTCTGGCGCTCGAGCCACGCCATCTGGCGCTTCGCCTCGCGGCGCAGGTCCTCGTCCTTGCTTTCCAGGTGCTTCCTGCACAGGTCGCGCATCAGCGTCGCGTAGCGGAGGTCGTCGTGCGCGGCCTTCACGCCGTACCACGGCAGGCCGTACAGCAGCCCGTTCTGCGCCGCGTAGGCCATTTCCACGCAGCGGTAGTTGCCGTCGCCGCCGGGATCCACGGCGTTCTCGTTGTAGCCCACGCAGCTCACGTGGAAACCGTGCTGCATGTTGCCGTCGTAGTGGAAACCGAGCCAGCGGCCGAAGCCGAGCGAACGGCGGTGCACCGCCGGGTTCTCGGGCGAGGCGAAGGGTTTCGCGTACGCCATCACGGTGCCGCCCGCCGCGTGCCAGCGGTCCGCCTCGGAGCGATTGAGATTCACGGAAGAGTTCATGTCCTGCACGTCGGCGCCGAAATCGAGGTTGCGTTCGCCGCCGTGGGCGAAAATCTCCCATCCCAGACGGTGCGCGGGCTCGGCGTATTCCGCCTGGTCGCACTGGAGCTGCGACCAGGCGCCCGCCTCGGAATAGGCGATCACCATCGGCACCGCGTTCGGGTTGAGCGACTTGTAGAAGCGGTCCCACGGCAGCAGCATGCGCGTGGCGACGCGCAAGCCGAGCTCGCGGTCGGCGTCGGTGAGGTCGCCGCCCTTCACGCCCTGGAAGAAATGCTTCCAGAACTTCGGCGTCGGCGCGCCGAAAAGGTAGTCCGGCACGAACCCGGCCTCCAGCGCGGCCTTGGCGCGCACGGGGGAACGGAACACTTGTTCCGTGTGGTTCATGCGGTGCTGGTGCACGTGCTTGAAGTAGTCGAGGAAGCACGCGCGCTTCTCCTCCTTGGTGATGCCGATGGGCTTGTCCGGGAAGCGGTTCATCTGCGTCCAGTACACGTGGTCCGTGTCGTGGCACTTGGGCTGGGCGGGCAGCGTGAACGGCAGCACGCGGAAGGACACCGCGATCTTGCCGACTTCGCCGCCGTTGGCGACGAGCGCGAGCGTGCCCGTGTAGAGCCCGGGCGTCGCGTCCTTCGGCACGTCGACCGTCATGAAGTACTGCTGGTTGCGGCCCGCTTCCCACAGCTGCTTCGTGGGCCGGAGCTCGGGCGCGTCGCGGAACGGCACGTAGTCGCCGGGCGCGCGGTGGCCCTTGCTCGGGATGGAACCGTCCACCCACTCGGGGTTCTTGCCGTAGTTCACGCGGAAGAGGTTGCGGCAGCGCACCTCGTCCACGCGGATGAGTTCGTCGTCGTTCACGAAGAGGTGCGGGGTGAGGATGCGCTGGCGCACGTCCAGGAAGTAGGTCACCCACGCGCCGCCCGCGCGGTACCAGCGCTTGACGAGCTTCACGTCGATCTTGTCGGCGGCGATTTTGGCGCCGCCGCAGACGAGGTCGGAAGGCTTCACCGTGAAGTCCTTGAGCCCCTTCAGCGCGGTCACCACGAAGGACGCGTCGGCCGTCTGGTCCTTGGCGGAATAGAACTTGAGCGTGCCGTCGTTCACGCCGCGTTCGGGCAGGACGTACGGCAGGAACATCTCCTGCTCGTAGGGACGCACCTGGTGGAACGCCACCGGACCGAACGCCTTCTCGCCGGCGAGGCGCTCGACGTTGGCGGCGTCGCGCTCGATTTCCATGAGTTCGCGCGCGGTGGAGTCCGCGGTGACCTTGGCGGCGCGCTGCGCCACGCGGTTCGCCCAGTCGGCCGTGGAGGGAACGGCCTTCGCCTTTTCGACGCGCGCCGCCGCCCGCTTGGCCTTGGCGAGCGGATCCTTGGCGCGGACGAGGTAGTCGCTGGTGAGCCCCATGTCGTAGACCTTGAGGTTCTTGATCTCGCCCTTGAACTCGTCCGCGCCCGGCGCGGCGAACGCGAGGGACGGCAGGAACACGTTGTCGTTCTCGTACTGCAGTTTGCCGTCCAGATACACGGCGGCGAACTGCTGGATGAGCGAATAGGAGAAGGTGAAGCGGTGCCACTCGCCGGGTTTCACCCTGTCCTTGGAATACACGCGGAAATCGCCTTCGAGCGCGGTGGGCGCCGCCGGCAGCTCGAACGCCACGACGCCGTCCGCGTCGACCGCGAGCGTGAAGAGGCCCGCCACTTTGCCGCCGCCCGGAAGCGCGTCGAACTTCACGTCGAACGAACCGGAAAGCTCGCCCGAATCCAACTTCGCCGCGACGCTTTTCGCGTCCCGCGCGTTCCCCGGCCACACTGCCACGGGACTCATGTCGGCGAACGCCCATCCCGCCGCCATCGCCACCGCAATCGTCAATTTTTTCATCGTCCCTCCAAACGGTTCAAACGTCAAACTCTCCCAACTGCGCGGTATTGTAGCGGAAAACGCCAGCCGCCGCCACCCCCACTTTCGCGGGGGGGTCAAAACCCGACTTTCGCGTGGTCGAGCCCCTTGGCCTTCGATTCGGCCTCGAGGGCGTTGAGACGCTCCGCGTTCGTCTGCCGCCCGGAAAGGTAGTAGAGACTCTCGCGAACCGTGCGGAAATCGCCGGGCGTGAGGTGGTCGATGCCGTTGAGCCGTCCGCGCTCTTCGGCCGTCAAAGGCGCCTTGAAATAGCGCCGGAAGAAAATGGCCTTCCCCTCGTTCGTCAGGTAGTCGAGCTTCAGCTTGTAGGTGAAGCGCCGCAGAACCGCGCGGTCGAGACTGTCGGCGAAGTTCGTCGCCCCGATCATCACGCCCTCGAATTCCTCCATCTGCTGGAGAAGTTCGTTGACCTGGCTCACCTCCCACGACTTGTCGGCGCGCGACCGGTCCTGCAAAAAGGAGTCGATCTCGTCGAGGAACAGGATCTCGCCGTTCGCCTTCGCCTCGGAAAACGCCTCGGCGATCTGCTTCTCCGTCTCGCCGCAGTAGCGGCTGATGAGGTCGCTCGCCTTCAGGGTGCGAAGAGTCGCCCCCACCTCGCGGGCGAGGTACTTCGCGAACGCCGTCTTGCCCGACCCGGGCGCCCCGGACAAAAGCACGTTGAGCCGCGGCGCGTCGACGTCGGGACGATCGGAGCCGTCGCGGAACTTCTTCACCGCCGCCACGATGTCCGGCAACGGCACGGGCGTCGTCAGGTTGAGCCCGTCGAGGGAATACGTCGAAAGCAGGGGATTCTGGTTCGGGAGCTTCGAGGACGGATCGCCGCCGCCCGACGCGCCGCCCGACGCACCGCCCGACGCAGGAGATTCCGCGCCCCGGTCCGGCTGCGGTTCGCCGGAACGCCGCGCCCCGCCGCGCTTCTTCGGCTTCTTCTCGACGCCGCCTTCCGGCGGCGCGGGCGGTTCCGGCCGGGGCGGAACCGCTTCGTCGCGGTCGCAGTCCTCGAACGCCGTCCGCACGTCCTTCATCCCGAGGACGACCGCCGCCAATCCGGGCAAGAACTTGTCGAGGACGAACCCCGGGAAGCCGAGCAGGTCGTCCATCGCTTCGCCCGCGGCGGCCTTCATTTCCGCCGCGCCCTTGAGGGTCTCCCAGCGGATCTCGCCGTCGTTCAGATCGACCGTGAACTTGCCCAGGCGGAAGCGGTGGTTCACCCACGTGAAATACTCGAGGACCTTGCCCTTGGTCTTTTCGGCGAGGCGCATCGGCAGGTAGAAGAGCGACTGCACGTCGCAATCGCGGCAGACGAGCGACACGTCGTAGCCGTCGTAGAGGGCGGAATCGGACGCCATGGACATCGAGAACGAGACCACCCCGTCCGGGTGGGGTTTCTCCGAGTAGCGGAACTTCTGGGCCTTGAGCCATTTGCGGACGATCTGTGCGTTTTCTTTTGTGGACATGTTGCGTTTCCTCCCATTGGAACATACGCCCGCGGCCGCGCAATCTTACGCCCGGGCGAAATTTTCTTTCGGCGCCGCCGCGGCCCCGCCGCGAGTCAACGCCCAAACGCCGCCAATTGTACCACGCCCGCCGCCAAACGGCAATAGGC
>JAKSOX010000183.1 GCA_024405335.1 Kiritimatiellia bacterium | reverse complement strand
GTGGCGCCCATCGAGGCGTCCTTGGCGAACACGCCGAGCACGTTGGCCACGAACACCAGACCGGCCGGCAGCAGCGCGACGTCGAGGAACAGCGCGACGTCGGCGACGAGGCCCGCGTACCAGTAGTAGATGAACATGAACAGCGCCACGAGCGCGAAGCCGAGACCGGCCGCGACGAGACCGGCGTGCTTGGCGTCTTCGCCCACGGTGGGCGACACGGAGGATTCGGCGAGGAGCTTGAGCGGCGCGGGCAGCGCGCCGGCGTTGAGGTCGTTGGCGAGGCGCTGCGCTTCGGCGGCCGTGAAGCTGCCGGTGATCTGGCCGCGCGCGCCGATTTCGCTCTGGATCACGGGCGCGGAAACGAGCACGTCGTCGAGGATGATCGCGAGCTGGCGGCCGCGGTCGGTGTTGTTCTTGGGGCCGTGCGCGACGTAGTTGCGCGTGACCTGCGAGAAGAGCTTCGCGCCCTGCGCGTTGAACGAAAACGCGATGGCGAGCTTGCCGGAGGGTTCGCGGTCGACCTTGGCGGAGGTGAGGTATTCGCCCGTGATCGGCATCGGCTGGCCCTTGTTGTCGTGGGCCGGGGCGCCGCGCATCACGAAGGCGGGACGGAACGACCCGTCGCTTTCCTTCTCGAGCATGAACTGGTAGCGCGGGTGCGGCACGTGGAACTGCGAGAGGCGCGCGGCGTAGCCCTTCTGCGCGGCGATTTCGTTGTAGTTCGCCTTGCGCACGTAGCCAGAGCCGCCCTTCTCGTAGCCCTCGGGGCATGCGTCGAGCGCGAGCAGCTTGTTCACGAGTTCGTCGTTCTGCGGGTGCGTGAGGCGGAATTCGAGGAACGCCGCGGACTGCAGCGAACGCTTCGCTTCGGCGCGCGTCGCTTCGTCGATGCCGGGCAGCTGCACGAGCAGGCGGTGGTCCTTGAGCCCTTGGATCACGGGCTCGTTCATGCCCATGCCGTCGACGCGGCGGCGGACGACCTGGATGACGCGGGCGTCGCAGCCGTTGAGCGTGTCGGCGATTTTCTTGTCCACCACCGCGGTTTCGTTCGACAGCGCGGGGTTGGAGGCGAGGATCTGTTCACGGAGCTTTTCCGTGTCGACGCCCATGGTGAAGGACGTTCCGCCCTTCAGGTCGAGGCCGAAGCGCAGTTTGTCCTGCGTCGGAAACGTCACGTAGATGGAGAAAACGGCAATGATCAGCAGCGAAAGCCACTTCCAAATGTCGTTGCGCATTGAATCGGAATTCATTTTTTGTCCTTGTTGTTGTTGGGAAATAGATTGTGGATCATACTGGAAACGGAACGGGAAAACGCGGGCGGCGCGACCGCCGCGGCCCTTCCCGGACGGGGCCGCGCACGCTTAGCGCGCCAGACCGGGGATGACGCCGCGCAGTGCTTCGCTCTTGGAAACCAGCTCCCGGTAGGCGGCGTCCTTTTCTGGCTGCACGGCCGCTTCGGGGTGCTCGGCCTTCCACTGCACGTGCTTGGCGTTGAGCGTTTCGGCCTTGTCCTTGAGCTGCTGGAGCTTGTAGTGCGCCTCGCGCTCCTGGTCGCCGGAGAACTTGCCCTGCTCCTTGAGGCGCTGGTACTGCGCCGCCTTGTCGCGGAACTTTACCGTGGCGTCCATCGCGTCCTTGAAGAACGGGCTCTTCGACCCCGCTTCCTTCAGGCGCTTCGCCTTGTATTCTTCCGCCCGGCCGAGGATTTCATAGAAGTCGCGCAGCGCGCGGCGCTGTTTTTTGGAAAGGTCCGTGGGCTTGCCCGTCATGCCGTGGGCGAATTCGGCCGGCAGGCGCACCGTTTCGTGTCCCTTGAGCTTTTTGGGCACGAAATTGCCGAAATACGTGTACTCGCGGCCGTTGCGCTTCTGCTCCTTGACGACGAAGAACCGGCCGCCGGCCACGTTGCCCAGCGGTTTTCCCGCGGCGTCGTACACGGGCGCGATCTGCTTCGTGACGCACCACGCCGCCTTGGCCGGCGACGTGATCGCCACCCCGCGGAACTCCGGCGCGAGATCGTCGTCCTCGCCCTTGTCGGAAGCGGCGTCGTCATCGTCGTCGCCGTCCGATTCAAGCCCGACTTTCGTCTTCGCCTTGGCTTTGTCCGGCGGCGGTTCCGCCTGGGGACGCGATTCGCCTTCGCCGCCGGTGGCGCCGTCGCCCTCGGGCGCGGGAGCCGCGTCCACTTCGGACCCGGCTTCCGCACGGGCCGAAGGCGCCTTTTCGAGGAACGCCTTGACGACTTCCGGCAGCGGCATCTTCTCCACGCACCACGTGCGCACGGCGGGAACGAACCACACGGCGGCCGCGGAGCCGCCCAACGCAAGCACGAGGAGCAGGAGTAGTTTTTTCATCATTTCACCGGCAGAAGTTTGTCCGCGCCGAAGTAGGGGCGAAGCGCTTCGGGAACCGTGACCGAACCGTCTTCGTTGTAGTGCTGTTCGAGCAGCGCGACCACGAGACGGGGCAGCGCGACGCCGGAACCGTTCAGCGTGTGGACGAGTTTCGTCTTCCCGTCCGCGTCCTTGAAGCGGCAGTTCAGGCGGCGGGCCTGGTAGTCGGTGAAGCAGGAGCACGAGGAAACTTCGAGCCACTGCCCTTCGCCCGGCGCCCAAAGCTCCAGATCGTAGCACTTGGCGGCGGAAAAGCCCATGTCGCCCGAGCAGAGGCGCAGCACGCGGAAATGGAGGCCCAGCGTGGTGAGCACTTCTTCGGCTTCCTTCACGAGAATCTCAAGCTGCTGGAAGCTGGTGGACGGGTGGACGAAGTTGACCATCTCGACCTTGTCGAACTGATGGACGCGGAGCATGCCGCGCGTCATCTTGCCGGCCGAACCCGCTTCGCGGCGGAAGCACGGCGTGTATGCCGTGAGCTTCACCGGCGACTCGGGCGTGATCTTCGGCAGCTTCACGCCGTCGAAAACGTCGTCGCGGTAGTAGTTGGTGACGGGCACTTCGGCCGTGGGGATCATCCAGAAATCGTCCGCGTTCGAATGGTAGAGGTCTTCCGCGAACTTCGGAAGCTGGCCCGTGCCAGTCATCGAAGCCGTGTTCACCATGAACGGCGGCAGCATTTCGGTGTAGCCCTGCTTTTGGCAGTGCAGGTCGAGCATGTACTGGATGAGCGCGCGCTGGAGCTTCGCGCCCTGGCCGAGCAGGATCGGGAACCCCGTTCCCGTGAGCTTGACGCCGCGCGGGAAATCGAAGATGCCGAGCTTTTCGCCGATGGCCATGTGGTCCGGAATCTTGTGGGCCGGCTCCTTCCACTCGCCCACCATGCGCATCACTTCGTTGGCCGAAGAATCCATGCCCGTGGCGATTTCCGGCGCCGGGAGGTTCGGAATCATGAGCAGCGTTTCGCGCAGCTCCGCCTCGATCGCGCCGAGCTCCTTGTCGATTTCCGCGATGCGGTCGCCCACGGCGCGCATCTCTTCCTTGACCTTGGAAATGTCGCCGCCGGCTTTGGCGACCATGCCGATTTCCTTGGAGGCGGCGTTGCGCTTGGCCTTCAGCGTTTCCGTTTCGGCGATGAGCGCCCGGCGTTTTTCGTCGAGATCCTTCGCCTTTTGGACCTTTTCGCGCTCGACGCCGCGACGCGCCAACTGGGCGCACGTCGCGTCGAACTCTTCGCGAATCTTCTTTATGTCGATCATTTCAATGCTTCTTTCCGTGAAAACGGACGCGGATTATACCACGTATCGGACGCGCCGTGCACGTTTTTTTGGCGGCCCGTCACTTTCTGAGGGCCGCCTGCGCCGCCGCGAGGCGCGCGATCGGCACGCGGTACGGCGAGCAGCTCACGTAGTTCAGCCCGATGCGGTGGCAGAACTCCACGGACGTCGGATCGCCGCCGTGTTCGCCGCAGATGCCGCAGTGGATCTTCGGGCGCGTCGCCTTGCCGTCCTCGACGGCCATCGTCATGAGCTTGCCGACGCCGGTCTGGTCGAGCTTGGCGAACGGGTCGTTTTCGAAGATCTTGTGTTCGTAGTAGCTCGTGAGGAACTTGCCCGCGTCGTCGCGCGAGAAGCCGTAGGTCATCTGCGTGAGGTCGTTCGTGCCGAAGCAGAAGAACTGCGCCTCCTCGGCGATCTGGTCGGCCGTCAGGGCCGCGCGCGGAATCTCGATCATCGTGCCCACCTTGTAGGCGATGTTGACGTCGG
>JAKSOX010000182.1 GCA_024405335.1 Kiritimatiellia bacterium | reverse complement strand
CCCTGGACCCAGTGATTAAGAGTCACTTGCTCTACCAGCTGAGCTACGCCCCCATCACCAACGTCTCCACATTGGAGCGAGGAACGGGACTCGAACCCGCGACAACCACCTTGGCAAGGTGGCACTCTACCAACTGAGTTATCCTCGCTTTGCGAAAACGGGCTGTAATATACCACGTCCACTTCCGCGATGCAAGCACTTTTTTCAAAAATTTTCTGGTGGTTGAAATCATGGGATCCTGGGAACTGCTCGCGGCGGGCCTTTGCCGAAGACGGCAAATGCGTCCGCTTTCACCGGCGGTAGCGGTGGGTGCTGTCGGCGCGGCGTTTCACCTTGACGCCGTCGCGCCCCAGAAGCCCTAGTTCGCGCAAACCGGGCGTGTCCAGCGCGAGCGCGCCGGAAGGAAGCCGCACGAGTTCACGCGAAGTCGTGGTGTGCCGGCCCTTGCCGCACCATTCCTGGATTTCGCCCGTGGCCATCCACTCCTCGCCCGCGAGCGCGTTCACGAGAGTGGACTTGCCCACGCCCGACGAACCGACGAACGCGACGGTCTTGCGCGGCTCGGCCAGGGCGCGCACCGCGTCCATCCCTTCGCCCGTCACGGCCGACACGCGAAGCGTCCGGAATCCGTCCAGCGGCGGCAGTTCGCCCACCGTGTCCACGTCCGCCTTCGTGAGCAGCACGGTCACGCGGTCCAGGCAGCCGCTCGCGCGGGCGACGTCCGCAAAGCGCTCGAGCCGCGGCACGGAGAAGTTCTCGTTCAGGGACGTCGCGAAGAAAAGCACGTCGAAATTGACCGCCAGCACCTGCTCGCGGCGCCCCGACGACGACGGATCGAGCCGCGCCAGACGCGAGAAGCGCGGCAGCACCTCGAGGATGCGGCTCTCGCCCTGCGCATTATGCTGGAACTTGACGAAGTCGCCGGTGACCGGCTGGGGCGCGTCGGGGTCGCGGAAGGCGGAGGATTTCTTGCGCGCGAGGATTTCGCCTTCGGCCTCGTTGCACACGAGATGGAAGTAGTCGCCGTGTGCGCTCACCACGCGCCCGACGCCGCCGGTCTCTTCGCCGGTCCATCCGAAATCGGCCAACCGCGACATCACGCCTCGTACGGACCGAGGAATTCGCCCTTGAAATCGTACCCGCCGATGAAGTCGGCCCTGGAATCGGTTTCCGTCTTGCCGATCAATCCGGCGTCGCACAGGTTGAACACGATTTCGCCCACGTCCTGGCAGTTGTGCACGCCCCAGTCGTCGAGCACGGCGTAGGCCATCGGACCATACGCGTCCAGTGCGAGGTCGCGGAACCAGTCCAGCACCTCCTGCCCGGACGCGTGGCCCTTGATCTCCTGGCCGATTTCCGCGATCACCTGCAGCACGAAATCGTAGGCGCGCGGATCGTATCGGCCGTCCTTCGCCAAAATGGCCGAGTAGTCGTCCTTCTCGTAGGCGATTTCGGGCTGGTCCATGCGCGCCTCCGTTTCCGTCACTTGGCCGCGAAATACGCGCGATAGGCGCGGCAGGTCCAGTAGCAGTCCGCCTTGGAGGCGATCTCCCACGGCGCGTGCATGTTCAGCAGCGGCGTGCCGAAATCGAGCACCTTCATGCCGAAACGCGCCATGTCCTGCGCGATCGTGCCGCCGCCGCCCTTTTCCATCTTGCCCAACTCGGCCATCTGCCACGTCACCTCGTCGTCCGCCAGAATCTTGCGGATTTCCGCGATGAACTCGGGGCCGCAGTCGCTCGCGCCGCCCTTGGACACGCCGCCCGTGTACTTGGACGCGCACGGTCCCCGGTGGAAACGCGCCGAATTTCCGGTGGAATCCACGTCCGGGAAATGCGGATCGGCCGCGGCCGTGACGTCCGCCGAAAGCATCGAGGACTTCTCGAGCGCGCGCCGCACGAGGATGTCGCGCGCGTTCGTCTCCTGGCGGTCGATCAGCTCGGCGACCGTGTTTTCGAAGAAGCTCGAACACATGCCGGTGGAGCCGGTGGAGCCGACCTCCTCCTTGTCGCACATGACGATCGCGCAGGTGACGGCGGGCGTTTCGTCGAGCGACAGCAGCGCGTGGAGGCCGGCATAGGCGCACACGCGGTCGTCGTGGCCGTAGCCCGCGATGAGCGCGCGGTCGAAGCCGACGTCGCGCGGCATGCCCGCGGGGACGATTTCGAGTTCGGCGGAAAGGAGGTCTTCTTCGTCCACCTTGTATTTCTTCTTGAGGTATTCGACGAGCGCGGGCTTGTCCGCCTTCGGATCGGCGTCCTTGCCGGCGTCCTTCTTCGGTTTCGCGTACGTGCTCCACGCGAGGACGTCCAGGTCCTCCGCCGGGAAGAACTCGTCGCGCTTGCCCTTCGCCTGGTCCTTGCCGAGATGCGGCAGGATGTCCGAAATCATGAACACGGGATCGTCCGGTTCGTCGCCCACCGCGACCTGCGCCTTCGTGCCGTCCTTGCGGACGATCGTGCCGTACAACGCCAGCGGCAACACGAGCCACTGGTACTTCTTGATGCCGCCGTAGACGTGGCAGTCGAAGTACACGTAGCCGCCCTTTGGGTAGAGCGGTTTCGGCTTGAGGTCCAGCCGCGGCGCGTCCGTGTGGCCGCCCACGACCTTGAGGCCCGCCTCGGCGATCGGCTTCTTGCCGACGACCGCCGCCATCACGGTGCGGTCCTCGTAGCCGCGGTAGACCTTGTCGCCCGGCTTCAGGGATTTGCAGGCCGACAGTTCCCTGTAGCCCGCCTTTTCGAGCATCTTCACGGCCTGCGCGTAGGCGCGGCGCTCCGTTTTGGCGATGCCCAAAAAACGCTTGTAGTCGGCGGCGTATTGTTCGATCTCTTTTGCGATGTCGCGTTTCACTTGTCAGTTCCTTTCAAATGCCCGGTGGGCGATGTCCTTGCGGTAGAACGCCTTGTCGAACGAAATCCTGGCGACGCCCCGGTAGGCGGAGTCCACGGCCTCGCGCAGCGTCGCGCCGAGACCGGTCACGCTCAGGACGCGCCCGCCCGTGGCGAGAATCGCGCCGCCTTCCGCCTTGGTGCCGCAGTGGAACGGCAGCGCGCCCGCCGCCGCCGCTTCGTCCAGCCCCGCGATGGGCTTGTTTTTCTCGTACGCGCCCGGATAGCCGCCGGAGGCGACGATCACGGTGGCGGCAGCTTCGGGCTTCACCACCACGTCGGACGCTTCGAGTTTCCCCGTCGCCACGTGCAGAAGCGTCTTCGCGAAATCGCCGCCGAGGCGCGGCAGCACGGCTTCCGTTTCCGGATCGCCAAAACGCGCGTTGAACTCCACCACGTTCACGGCGCTGCCGCTCAACGCCGTTTTGCCGCCCGCGGGCGTGATCATGAGCCCCGCGTACAAAACGCCCCGGTACGTGACGCCGCGCTTCTTGAGCTCGCGCACCACCGGCAGAATGATCTTCTCGCGGATCGCGGGCAGCATGTCGTCCGTCACCACCGGCGCGGGCGAATAAGCGCCCATGCCGCCCGTGTTCGGACCCTTGTCGCCGTCGAACGCGCGCTTGTGGTCCTGGCTCGAAGGCAGCAGCACCGCGCGTTCGCCGTCGACGAGCGCGAGAATGGAGCATTCTTCGCCGTCCAGAAATTCCTCCACGAGCACCTCGGCGCCGGCGGCGCCGAACTTGTTCCCCACGAGCATGTCGTCGATCGCGGCCTCGGCCTGCGCGGTCGTTTCCGCCACCACCACGCCCTTGCCGGCCGCCAATCCGTCCGCCTTGATCACCACGGGCAGGCCGTAGCGCGCGAGCGCCGCCTTCGCCGCCGCGGGGTCGGTGAACGTTTCGGCCTTGCCCGTGGGCACGCCCGCCGCGTCCATGACTTCCTTCGCGAAACGCTTGCTGCCTTCCATGCGCGCGCCGGCCTTCACCGGCCCGAACGCCGGAACGCCAGCCGCCTCGAGCGCGTCGACGAGGCCGACCACCAGCGGCGCTTCGGGGCCCACCACCACGAGGTCGGGCTTCTCCGCGCCGCACCACGCCACGATGCCGGCCACGTCGTCCGCCTTGAGCGCGACGTTCGTCGCGACGGCCGCCGTGCCGGCGTTGCCTGGCGCGCAGAACAGCGCGTGTTTTTCGGCGTCCTGCGCCAGCCGCCACGCGATCGCGTGTTCGCGTCCGCCCGATCCAACCACGAGAATCTTCATTTCGCC
>JAKSOX010000181.1 GCA_024405335.1 Kiritimatiellia bacterium | reverse complement strand
TGCTGCTGCGCGGCGGCGGAATGCTGCAAGTCGGAGTGCGACGGCGCGAAAAAGAACGGCGTCAACGCTTCGATGACGATCGGCGTCGGCACGGACGGCGTTCGCGTCGGCGGCGATTCGAACGTGGGCAACCACGCCGCGTCCGCGCACGCGAACGCCGGCGCGGGTTCGAGCGGAATGACCGCGGGCGCCGGTGGAGGCGTGCGCTGACCTCCTCCGCTCCCCGGCGCGCATCCGGCACGATTGCCGCGCGCCGGGGAGCAACCAACGGACTTCAAGCAAAGAAAGGAACGCTCCCATGGAAAACAAGAAATACGTGTGCAAGATCTGCGGCTGGACGTACGATCCCGCCGAGCACGACAACGTGCCGTTCGAAGACCTGCCCGCCGATTGGCATTGCCCCGTCTGCGGCGTCGGCAAGGAAAACTTCGAACCGGCCTGATCGGTCCAAACGGGCTGACGGCGATTGCCAGAACATTGCGTGCGGCGTTCGGACGCCGCACGCAAACAAAAGCGAAACGAGGTGCATCATGAACAAAATCATCACGTGGTTTGCCGTCGGAGGAATTGCGCTACTGGTCGTTTGCTGCGGAACCGGTTGCGCATCGGCCGCATCGGCGCGGGACGTTCCCGTCGTCAAGAATTTCGACGCCGCGCGCTACATGGGAACGTGGCACGAAATCGCGCGGTTGCCGAAGTGGTTCGAGCGCGATCTCGACAACGTGACGGCGACATACGCCATCGAAGGCGGCATGCTGAGAATCACGAATCGAGGATTCCGCAACGGCAGGGAGAAGGTTTCGACGGCGGTCGGACGCTTTGCGGGTCCGCCGGACGAAGGCGCCTTCCGCGTCTCGTTTTTCCGCCCGTTCTACGGCGACTACCGGATCGTCTGGCTTTCGCCGGACTACGACTTGGCGTTGGTGACCGGCGGCGACAAATCGTCGCTTTGGATTTTGTCGCGCGAGAAACGCCTCCGGCCGGAAAGACGCGTGGAGCTGGTGGAACTGGCCGCGCGTTGGGGATTTGACGTGGCGAAGCTCGAATATCCGCGATGAGGGACGCGATGTAATAGGCAAGTCGAGTGTGTGGCTGACGCCCCGCACTCGACTAACCTGCATTAGGGCTACGCTTCGCTGGGGGTGAGGGCGTCAGGGTTCACTCAGCGAGCGTCTTCGCATAGGCGCGGCCCTTGTTGCCGCGCCGCTTTTTTTGTACAATACCCGAACTATGAGTTATCAGGTAATCATCCACGATGCGGAGAAGGTTTGGTGTCGGGCGGAAGCCGCCGGCGTGCCCGGTTGCTCGACGGGCCGAGTTCGGCGACGTGCTGCGACTGGACGAAAGGGATGAAGCGGTGAAGTTGTCGATTCTGGTTCTGACGCTGGACGGACGAATTCCCGAGAGCCTGACACGCGCGGCCGAAGGTCGCGCGGAGGTCGAGGTTGTCGTCGTCACGGGCGTTTCGCCGGTCGGAAAGGCGCGGAACAGGGCGTTGGCATTGGCGCGCGGCGAGTACGTCGCGTGGGTGGACGCGGACGACGAGGTGGCGGAGGACTGGTTGCCGTCCATTTTGAAGGCGCTGGAGACGAAGCCGGACGTCGTCGACTTCGACGCGTCGGTCGAATGGACGGACCGCGCCCGCCGCGTCGGCGTGCTTGGCGGGCGGTATGCCGACGGCCCGGTCGACGCGCGCCGCTATGCGCGCGACGTGCGCGAGCAGAACGTCGGCGGCCAGCTGTGGTCCAAGGTCTTCCGGCGCAGTTTGTTTGCGGGGCGTTCGTTCGTCGGCTGCCATCTCGAGGACTACCGCATGATCGTTTCGCTGTTGCCGGACGTGCGGAGCGTCGTGCACGTCGCGCGGCCTCTTTACGTCTACCGTCGCAGCGGCGCCGGGCTGAGCCAGCACGTGACCGGCGGCGCGGACGTCCTCGCGCTTGTCCGTCAGGCCGAAAACGATCGGCGCCTGGCCAAGGGCGTGATGCGGATCGCGATCGACCACGTGCGGCACGTCCGGGCCGTTCCTGCGGAGGTGAAGCATTTCGTCCGCCGCAATCTTTGGCGGTTCCTGTTGGCGGCGGAAGTGCGGTGGGCCGAGCGGGCGAAGGCCCTGCTGGCGGCGTTCTGACCGGAGGCGAACGATGACGATTCTGCACGTTTGCAACGGTTGGGAAACTACGAACGGGGCGGCGAACATCGCCAGATTCGTCGCCGCCGAGCAGACTTTGTCCGGGCACGAGGTCCGTCTGTGCCGGTATGCGTCGCCGCGAGAGCTGCGGGCGGCGGACGAAGTGTGGATCCACTGCGGCTGGATGCCGTGCCTCTGGTGGGCGGCGCTTTGGGCCAAGCGCGCGATTTGGGTGCCGGAGGCCTGCTACGATCCGGTTCGCCTTGCGTACCACGGATGGAAGAAGCGTCTGGTCGGGCCGATCGAACGTTTCTGCCTGCGGCGGACGGTCCGGGTCGTGGCGACGTGCGAGGCGGAGCGTGGGTGGATCGCCGCCTACGAACCGCACGTGGCCATCGGAATCCTGGACGTCAGGCGTTTCTTCAAGCTTGAAGAAATCGACGAGCGGGGACCGCTTCACGTCCCGTGCCGCGTGTTGTACCTTGGTCGGCGTCATCCGCTCAAGGGAGTGGCGTATTTGGAGCGGGCGGTGGAAGGAATGGACGTGGCTTTGAGAATCGTGAGCGATCATTCCGGAGTCGAGCTGGAGAAGGATTGGAATTGGTGCGACGTGTTGTGCCTGCCGACCTTGAGCGAGAACTTCGGGCTGGTGGTCGCCGAGGCGTTGAAGCGGGGAAAGCGGGTGATCGTGACGGACGGCGCTCCGGCGTGGGAACCGCCGGAGGCGAATGCCGAGCGGTGGTGGGACGGAGTTTGCTATTTGAAGGGATTCCGGGACGGAACCGACGAAACGCGCGTGGAGTTGCTGAAGGGCGCCATCCTCGGTTTGCAGCGCCAATGAAATCCCACATTGGCGATTTTGCGCAAAACGCGATTGATTTTCCAATCATGCGTGCGGCGGCGGATTGCCGTTTCCCACCTTTTCAACGATGCTTGAATTTGGCAATTGACGGCGTGGGGTTCGCGTGCTATGATACCGAGCCATGACACTCGCCTGGACGCTTTTCGGACTTTGTCTCGTCGTCGTCGCCTGCATCGGCTGCGTGGTTCCCGTGTTGCCGGGACCGATACTGGCGTTTCTCGGCATCTTGTGCTATTTGCCCACGCCGCACGCGCCGTCCACGGCGACGCTGGCGACGTTCGCCTTGCTCACGGCGTTGGCGACGTTGCTCGACTACGTGGTGCCGGCGATCGGCGCGAAAAAGTTCAGCTGCTCGCGGTGGGGCGTTTTCGGGTGCGCGGCCGGCACGGTCGCGGGGTTGTTTTTCCTGCCGATCGGCCTCGTCGCGGGACCGTTTCTCGGCGCGTTCTGCGGCGAACTGATCGCAGGGCGCAAGATCCTGCAGGCGGCGAAGGGCGGCTTGGGCGCGTTTCTGGGGTTCGTGGCGGGAACGCTGATCAAGCTGGTCGTTTGCTTCGCGATGCTGGGATGGGCCGTTTTCCATTTGTAGAATCCGCGGCGCGGGCGCGAAGGCCGTGGCTTGTTTCGCCGCCCGCCGTCCCCGCCTTGGCGCTCTGATGGCACGTGGCATTTCCCGCGCTTCGCAGAGCGAAGCTGGCAGGACCCGAGCACGCCGCAAGGGCCGCATTTCGCCGCCCGCCAGGCGGGCTGCTTTCGCGCGGAGCTTTCCCGCTATGGCGACGCGCGTTTGTCGCTATGGCGACGCGCGTTTGTCGCTATGGCGAAAATGCCGTGTCGCTATGGCGAAAATGCCGTGTCGCCATAGCGGAAATGCCGCGTCGCTACGGCGACAACGCACCTCCCCAACCGAGACCGTCCTTTTCGTCTCTTTTCGTCTCTTTCTGCCGCCCCGCTCCCGGTGTCCCGCGCCGCGTCCCAAACCTCCCAAACTTTCCAAACCTCCCAAACCTCCCAAACTTTCCAAACCTTCCAAACCTCCCAAACCATCCAAACCATCCAAACCTCCCAAACCTTCCAAACCGCCTCTTCTGCTTTCCCGTCTGCGGCGGACGACGGACCAACCGTACGCTTCGGCTCAGAACCGCCGCCCGCTTTGTCTTCGCGTGTCGGCAACCGGGAGGTTGGCCTTCCCCGCGAATCCTTCCCGG
>JAKSOX010000180.1 GCA_024405335.1 Kiritimatiellia bacterium | reverse complement strand
ATTTTGCGGAGGGAGCGTGCGGACCGGTGCCGAGAGGCGGCCGGATTGGAACGGGGGATAGGGCTGCGAAGATCGAGGCCGTGAGGCCGGAGTCGAGCGGTCTCCCGCGAAAGACTGAATGGTCTGCGGTAACATCCCGCGCCTCCCTCCGCGCTTTTTGAATTGAAAGGTAAGAAGTAAGAGTTAAGAATGAGTGGAGGACTGATAGATTATTTTGATGACTTGGACATCGCCGAGTGCCTGGCGACAATGCGCTCACGGATGTGCGTGAAACGGCATGGGGTCGTGGCGATGGATCGGTATTTCAAGGGCGTGTGCCGAAAGATGACGCGCGAGGACGGCGGTGGTCGAGATGATCCGGCGACGTATATGCCGCCGAGGAGGTTGTGGTCGCGGGTTGGGTTGAAGGCGCGGAAGGTAAACGACCGGTCGGTTTACAACAAGCTTGCGATCATGCGGCACGTGCGGTGGGTGATTTTGAACGGCAAGCTGGACGAGTATGAGTGGGGGCGGCGGTTTGCGGAGTTCGCGGCGCGGATTCGGGCGCGGGTGGAGCGCGGCGACTTCAACTTCGAGATGCCGGTCAGCTTCGCGGTTGAGAAGCCGAGCAAGGGGACGCGGTTTGTGACGTCGTTCCTCAATCTTGAGGACAAGGTGATTCTCCGTCAGGTCGCCAAGTATCTGCGGAAGGCGTTCGACGCGAAACTGTCGCCGCACTGCTATTCGTTCCGCGAGGATGGCGCGGTGGACCATTCGCTGGCGGTCAGGGCGCTTATCGACTATCGGGCGAATCACAAGGATGAAACGCTGTGGGTCGCGGAATGCGACATCCGGAAGTTCTTTGACGTCATCGATCATCGCGTGGCGTGGCGGGCGTTTGAGCGGTTGGCGCGGGGTGCGAAGGTGGATCCAAAGGTAAAGAAGGCCGTGAAGGGATATTTGGCGGCGTATACCTCGCTGGAGACGCTGCTGAAGGGGTGCAAGCCGAAGTGTTACGCGAAGTGTGAGGAGTATGTGAGGAGAATCCGGGAGGCGCTGGGCGAAAGAAATGGGGACGTTGGCGTTCCGCAGGGTGGAGCGATTTCGATGCTGATTGCGAACTGGGTTTTGGATGTGGCGGATCAGCGTGTGGAACGGTGGGGTGACGCGAACCTCTTCTATGCGCGGTTCTGCGATGACATCGTGATCGTTCATCCGGATCGTGAAAAGTGCCGCGCGGCGCGGGATCGTTATTTGCGGGCGCTTGAACGGCTGCTGTTGCCGTATCATCCGATGGCCAAGCGCATTCCGTATGGCAAGGCGTTCTACGAGGCGAAGTCGAAGGGGCCGTATTGCTGGCGAGAACTCCGCAAGCCGGATGAGCGAGGCGTTTCGCCGTGGGTGAGCTTTCTCGGCAATCAGATTCGGTTCGATGGCGAGGTGCGGGTGCGGCAGGATTCCATCGACCGGCATGTTGTGGCATTGAGGGCTGAACAGCGCAAGTCCTTGGGGCTCATGTACGCGGCGCGGCGTGAAGGCAGCGGAATTACGATGCGCAAGGGAACGAAGGCGCATCCGGTGACGCAAGGAGGGGTGGTGCAGGCGATGATGAAGTCGATGATCGCCAAGGGTGTCGGCTATCTGCGGTCTGGGACGTTCGCCGCGACAGGTGACATGTGCTGGATGTCCGCATTCCCGGACATCTGCGGTCGCGCGTGCGAGCGTCAGTTGCGCCAGCTCGATGCCGTCCGGGCGAACATTCTCTATCCGCTGCAGAAGATGTCGGGTTCGAGGCATTACATCGGCCGCCCGGCGAGCTATTGCGGGTTCCTCGACCGCGTGGCGCGTCCGGCGGTTGGGGGTGCGCGGCGCTGGCGGGTTGGGCGACCCTCTTGTTTTCAAAACGGCTATATGATATAATGCGCGCCATCTGGTTGAATCAGCAATGAGAGAAAGGGCGGAATCATGAAGGTCGCGGATGAGGATCTGGCGAAGATCGAAGCGTACCGCGCGGCATTGGGGAAGTACCCGAAGCCGAGTGTTACGGCGGACATCGTCGCCATTCGTCCGGCCTACGGCGAGCTGAGCGAGAGCCAGTGGCGCGAGAACCCGAAGTTTGCGCTCGAGATTCTGCTCGTGAAGCGCGGACTTTGGCCGCACGAGGGGTGCTGGGCGCTGCCGGGCGGCTTCATCCGTCCGACCGAGTCCGTCGAGGAGGGCGCGCGGCGCGAGCTTCACGAGGAGACGGCGCTTGAGGCGCATCCGCTCATTCCGGTGGGCGTCTTCTCGAAGCCCGGTCGGGACATGCGCGCCTGGATCATTTCGAATGCGTTCGTCTCGGTCTACCGGCGCGGCGAGGGCATGGCCGTGAAGGGTGGCGATGACGCGGCGGAAGCGAAGTGGTTCCGCGTTGAGTCCCCGGCAATCGGCAACGGAGCCTTCTCGCTGCCGTTTTACGAGAACGGGAAGAACGTCTTCACCTTGCGCGGCGCCTGCGTCCACGAGGATCTCAACGGGGGGCGCGTCACGTCCGTCAAGAAGAATCCGCTCGCCTTCGACCACGCGGAAATCATCGCGACCGCATTCCTGCGGCTGCTTGCGTTCGACCTCAAGAAGCTCGCGTTCTTCTTCCTGCCGGACGAGTTCTCGCTGACGAACTACATCGACGTCTACCAGTATCTGACGCGGCAGTCGATCGCGCCCGTGAACATCCCGAACTTCCGGCGTCAATTGACGGTTACCAGGGAGCCGCTTCTCGTGCCGGTCGAAGGCAAGTTCGAAACCGAAGGCAAGGGCCACGCCAAGGCGCAGCTCTACAGGCGCAACGGCTAATCGCACGACGGCCAACAAACAAGATTTTCCGCAATCCAAATCACATAGCCGAATGGGCAAGGAGAAAACGATGGACGAAAACAAGATCAAGGGCATGTTGTGGGGGCTGATCGTGGGGGACGCGTTCGGCTCGCCGATTCAATTCTCGGGGAAGGATGACCATCCGTGGATCACGGAAATGGTGGCGTGTCCGGTCTTCGGTCTGCCGGCGGGCCATTGGACGGATGACGGGTCGATGGCGATGTGCGTCATGGATTCCGTCGTGCGCACGGGCGGCTACGACCTCAAGGACGTCGGCAACACCTTCGTGAAGTGGCTCTTCGAGGGCTATCTTTCGTCCGTCGACGGACGCTCCTTCGACGTTGGCGGCGCGACCTACGGCTCGGTTTCGTCCATTCGCCGCGGCAATCTGGTCAACGGGCACGAAGATTCGCAGGGCAACGGATCGATCATGCGCTTTGCGCCGAGCTATCTTCTGGCGCGCGCGTTGAAGCGCCCCGAAGTCATCCACGAGGTGAGCGACCTGACGCACGCATCGCGGGCCGTCCGCAATACCTGCGACGAACTCGCGGCGGTGCTTGACGAACACCTGGCGGGCAAGCGCACGACGCGCGGACCCGGCGTGGAGCTCGCGCGGTCCGACGTCCCGAATTCCGGCTGGTGCGTCGAAACGCTGACCGCGGCTCTATGGGCGTTCAACACGACCGAGACCTTCGCCGACGGCCTTGTCGCGGCGGTCAACCTCGGCGGGAATTCCGATTCGATCGGCGCGGTCTACGGGCAGATCGCCGGGGCCTACTACGGCTTTGACGCAATCCCGACGCGCTGGGTCAGGGCCGTCAAGACCTGGAAAAGGGTGGACGCGCTGATCGATCGGTTCTGCGGGGTTCTCGCGCAAAATTCTGGTTGCGGGGACGGAAAAGAAGAGCGGGGAACGAAAAGAACGGAAAAGACAATGATCGGAGCGATTGTCGGAGACATTGCGGGGTCGCGGTTTGAATTCCACAACCGGAAGACCAAGGATTTTTCCTTGCTTGTGAGCCGGGGAGAGGAAGAAAGGTGTTGCCATTTCACGGACGACACCGTGATGACGCTGGCGGTTGCGCAGGCGATCATTGATTGGCGCACGAACGGCTCGGGTGACATGGCGGATTTGTCGGCGGCGGCGGTCAGTCGGATGCAGGAGTTCGGGCGGCGGTTTCCGCGCGCCGGTTACGGAGGGCACTTCGCGCATTGGATTTGCGCCGAGGATCCGCAGCCCTACAACAGCTGGGGGAACGGCGCGGCGATGCGCGTGAGCGCGTGCGGCTGGGCGGGGCGGACGCTCGACGAGGTGAAGACGCTTGTCTAATCGGGTTTTGGTAGACTATCCAACCGTTCAGTCGGACTAGTGTCCG
>JAKSOX010000018.1 GCA_024405335.1 Kiritimatiellia bacterium | reverse complement strand
CACGATCAAAATCGGCGACGGCGTCAAAATCGACACGCTGGTGCTGGACAACGTGGACCAGGTCGTGCCGGACGGCAAGCCGCTCGTGCTCAAAGCACCCACGGCGTCGATCCGGAGACTGGTCGAGAAGTGAGCATGGGCGCAACCGCGCGAAATCCTCAGTAGAACACTTTTTGCAGGAAAAGGCCGCGGCCTGGCGCCGTTGGCACGCGCGCCGTGCGCGGCGGCACGTCGCGCAGCAGGTCGCGTACGGCCTCTGGCTTCTCTTCGCCCAATCCCACGCGGATCAGAAAACCCGCCATCGAGCGCACCTGCTTGTACAGAAAACCGTCGCCCTTCACCACGATCAGGATTTTCGGCCCCGTTTTCTTCACCGTGCAGGAGAAAACCGTTCGCACCGTGGTTTCGATCTCGCGCTTCGGATTCGCGGCGAAGGACGCGAAATCGTGCTTGCCCTCGAAATGGGCGGCCGCCTTCCGCATCGCCTCCACGTCCAAAGGACGGTGCTGGAACGCCCAGTACGGCGCCAACTCCGGCGGCAGAATGTCCGCGTTGTAGATGCCATAGCGGTATTCCTTGCCCTTCGCGTCCTTGCGCGCGTCGAAATCCTTGCGGGCGTAGGACGCCTTCATCACGCGCACGTCTGGCGGCAGACGCGCGTTGGCCGCGCGCACGAGATTGGCGGGCGGGATGGGTTTGTCCAAATCGAAATGCGCCACGAAGCCGCGCGCGTGCACGCCGGCGTCGGTCCGGCTCGACCCGAACGCGCGCACTGGCGCCCGGTTCAAATACGAGAGAACATCTTCGAGAACCTGCTGCACGGCCAAGCCGTTCGTCTGCAGCTGGTAGCCGGAATAGCGCGTGCCGTCGTAGGCCAAAACGATTTTGTAGCGTCTCATTGTACGGGCAGCCGCGCGACGAGCTTCTTCAGTTCCGCGACGCGCTCCTTGGCGCACACGAGCACGGCGTTCTTCGCGGAAACCACCACGAGGTCCTTCACGCCGAAAAGCGCCACCGGAGCGCCTTCCCCCACCACGGAGACGCCCGAGCAGTCCAGAAGCGTCGCCGCGCCGGCCACGGCGTTGCCGTCCGCGTCCGCGGGGAAGTGGTTTGGGATGGCCGACCAGCTGCCCACGTCGTCCCAACCGAAGTCGCCGGCGGCGACGAGCACCTTTTCGGCCTTTTCCATCACCGCGTAGTCCACGGAAATCCTGGGCACCTGCGGATACAACTTCTTCAGCACGCCCGCGGGCTTCGCGGCGTCCGCCACGGCCGCCGCCAGAATCGCCAGCGCGGGCGCGTGTTTCGCGAGCGCCTGCTCCATCGCGGCGACGCGCCAGATGAACATGCCGGCGTTCCACACGAAGCCCTTCTTCACGTAGGTCTTCGCGGTGGCGGCATCTGGCTTTTCCACGAAACGCCTGGCCTCGAAAACGGGCGTGCGCGTGCCCGTCTTCGCGCGTGCGCCGGGCTCCACGTAGCCGAACCCCGTGGCGGGATGCGTGGGCGTCACCCCCAACGTGACGATCGCGTCCGTTTTCGCGGCGGCGACCGCCGCGTCCGCGAGAATGCGGCGGAACGCAGCGGGTTTCGACATGAGCTGGTCCGCCGTGAGAATCGCGCACACGGCGTCCGCCCCGCCGCGGCGCTTCACAAGCCCGCACGCGGTGGCGACCGCCGCCGCGGTGTCGCGGCGCATCGGCTCGCCCACGACGTTTTCGGCGGGCACCTGCGGCAGCTCGCGCCGCGTCGCCGCCACGAGGGACCGGGCCGTCACCACCAGAACGCGCTCGGGCGGCACGAGTCCTTCCAGGCGCTCCGCAGCCTGCGCGATCAGCGTTTTGCCGCCGAAAAGTTTCACGAACTGCTTGGGGCGGCGGGGCGTGGACAGCGGCCAGAACCGTTCGCCAGAACCGCCGGCCATGATCACGGCGTAGAGATTGTTCATTTCCCGTTTCCTCCGATCGTGAACGACAGCTCCCTGCCACGGTCGGAATCGGGAGCGATCCACGCGCGGAATTCGCCTTCGCCAGGCACGCGACGGCCGGCGTGCCAGAAACCGAGCGCGGAAACTGGCACCTCGATGCGCGCCGTCTTCGTTTCGCCGCCGGCGAGTTCGAGCCGCCGCCATCCCTTCAATTCGCGGCGGGGACGCGAAACGCACGCGACCACGTCGCGCACGTAGACCTGCACCACCTCTTCGCCAGCGCGCCCGCCGAGGTTGGTGACGTCCGCAGTGAACACCACCTTGTCGCCCTCGACGGACACCTTCTCGTTCGCGTAGCCGAACGAAACGTAGGCGAGGCCGAACCCGAACGGGAAAAGCGACTTGCCCGGCGACGGCGCGTCGATGTAGCGCGTGGTCCACATGTTGCCCTCTACCCATGGACGGCCCGTCTGGAGCCGATTGTAGTAAAGCGGGCACTCTCCCGTCTTGTGCGGGAAATCCACGGTGAGCCGGCCCGTGGGCTCGGCGACGCCGGTCATCACGTCCGCCACGCCCCAACCGCCGGAAGAGCCGGGATTCCACGCCTCCACGAGCGCGTCGCACGCTTCCGCGAGTTCGGGAATGGCGAGCGGACGGCCGTTGAAGAGCACGGCCACGAACGGTTTGCCCGCCGCGCGCAACGCCCGAACGACCTTGTCCTGTTCGCCGGGAAGCCCGACGTCAGCGCGGGAGGTGTTCTCGCCGTTCATCGAAACGTTCGGACCGCAGAGCTCGCCGAACGTCGCCACCACGACGTCGGCGTTCGTGGCGGCGGCGACCACGGCCGCCGCGTCCACCGCGCCGGTCACCGTGTAGCACGGCGCGTAGACGACGTCCACGCCGTCCGCCTTGAGGCCCGCGAGGAGCGTCGCGTTCTCACCGGGCACGTTCCACGTCTGCCAAGTGCCGAGCATTTCCGTCGGATTGTCGCCGAGTTCGCCCATCAGCACCACGCGCGCGCCCTTTTTGAGCGGCAGAACGCGTTTTTCGTTCTTGAGCAGCACCACGCTCTTCCGCGCGGCGACGCGCATCTGTTCGGCGTGTTTTTCCAGGTCGAGCTTGCCGAGCAGCTTTTCGTCCGCGTAGGGATGCTCGAAAAGCCCCAACGCGAATTTGACGCGCAGCACGTGGCGCACCGCTTCGTCCAGCGCGGCCGCGCCCACGACGCCGATCTTCACCTTGCCGGCGAGGTGCTTGCGGTAGGCGTCGCTCATCATGTCCACGTCCATGCCCGCGGCGAGCGCGCCGGCCGCCGCGTCCGCGAGATTCGCGTACACGCCGTGGCGCGGCGGCACGAGTTCGCCGATCGAACCCCAGTCGCTCACCGTCAGGCCCTCGAAGCCGAAGCGTCCGCGCAGCGTGTCGCGCAGGAGATAGGGATTGGCGGAACACGGCACGCCGTTCATCACATGGAACGCGGGCATCACCGAGAGCGCGCCCGCGCGAACGCCGGCCTCGAACGGCGGCAGGTAGACGTTGCGCAACGTGTCGTCGGAAAGCTCCACCGTGTTGTAGTCGCGGCCGCCTTCGCAAGCACCGTAGCCCACGTAGTGCTTGAGGCACGCGGCCACGTGGCGGCCGTCCGCGGGATTGTCGCCCTGAAAGCCGCGCACCATCGCCACCGCGTAGCGCGACGCGAGGAACGGATCCTGGCCGGCGCATTCCGCGATGCGGCCCCAGCGGGCGTCGCGGGAAACGTCGAGCATCGGCGCGAACGTCCAGTCGATGCCGCGCGTGCGCGCTTCCGCGGCGAGCGTCTCCGCGAGACCGCGCCAAAGCTCCTCGTCCCACGCGCAGGAAAGCCCCAGCGGAATGGGCGCGACGGTGCGGCAGCCGTGGATCACGTCGTGCCCGAGCATGATCGGAATGCCGAGGCGTGATTCCTCCACCGCCAACTTCTGGAGCTGATTGTACTTCCGGATGCCGCAGCAGCTGATGAGGAGCCCGGCCTCGCCGCGCGCCACCGCGTTCGCGACGCGCGAGTCCAAAGGACCCTTCTCCACGTCGCCGGAAGCGAAGTCGCCGCTGCCGATCTGGACGAGCTGGCCGACCTTTTCCTCCAGCGTCATGCGCTTGAGCAGATCGTCGATTTTCTTTTCCGTCGCCGGCGCGGCGGCAAACGCGCACGCGCCCGCGACGGCGGCGCACGCAAACAGTCCGAGTTTCATCGCCTTGTGTCCTTTCATCAAAAACGCCCGAACGTCAAACGACGCCCGGCGGCTCGTCTTTCACGGAAGATATGGCGCCAGCCGGCGGCGGCGCGGGCAGTTGCCCCCGCTGAACGAGCCGCGAATCGGCGAGCACCTCCTCCCAGCTACGGTAGCGCAACTCGCGGTTCTTCACGCACATCTTGATCAGCATGCGCGAGAAGCCGACCGACAGGGACGGCATGAGTTCGCGCGGATAGGGAGCGCGGCATGCGTCGTCCACGTGCGCCTTCAGCGTGGCGTCGTTGTCGTCGTCGGGAAAAAGCATGTGGCCGGTGACGAGGTGGTAGAGCGACGCGCCGAGACAGTAGATGTCGCAACGGGGATCCAGCGGCTGGTCGGCGAAAATCTGGTCCGGCGACATGTAGGCGGGCGTGCCGATGATTTCGTCCACGGGACCCGTCTGCGCCTTGCGGCGGTTGGACATCACGCGGCACAACCCGAGATCGGCGATCTTGACGAGCCCGTCCATGTCCACCATGATGTTTTCGGGCTTGACGTCGCAATGGATGACGTTGTGTTCCTTCCAGGCGTATCCGAGCGCCTCGGCGACGGAATCGCAGATGACGAGCGCGTCCGCTTCGGCGACGTGGCCCTTGCGGCCCAAAAGCGACGCGAACGTGTAGCCGCCCACGTAGTCCATCACGAAATAGTAGCGGCCGTTGCAGCAGTCGGCCTCGTAGCCGTGCACCACGCAGGGATGGCGGATGGCCGTCATCGCGCGCGCTTCTTCCATGAACTGGCGGATCTCCTGGCCCGTGCGGGTCGCTTCCTGGTTCATGACCTTCACGGCCACGACCTTGTCCAGCCGCTGGTGGTACGCCTTCCACACGATCGACATGCCGCCGCGGCCGGCAATGGCGTCGAAACGGATGCCGGGAATCTTCGGAACGCGCTCGGCCATCACTTGATTTTCCTGCCCGTGCCGAAGCATTTCGGGCACGGCGTCGCCCCCATGCCGCGACACTCGAGGCACTTCATGCGGCCAACGCCCTTGCACGTGGAGCAGGCGCGCACCGTCGGCGCGGGATGATGCTTCTTGTCGTGCGACGGCGTGACGATCCAGCCCTCTTTGCAGCGCGACCCGGTGCATTTGACCATGTCCGCGCCCTTGCAGCGGCGGCACGGTTTCAATCCGCTCCAACCGCACGCAGGGCACGGGTCCACGCCTTCCACGGGATCGCGGGGGGACATGTCGTACACCTCGACGCGCCGTTTGCCGCCGCACGTGGGGCACGGATCGAGCCGCTTGTCCCAGTGCTTGATGTTTTCCATGCGGCCTTCGTACTGGCCCATGTCCGGAGGACGGACGACCAACGACCCCTTGCCGTCGCACGTGGGGCACTTGACTTTCTTGGTGCGGAGCACGAGCTTGGGCGCATCGCCCGCGGCGTCGCCGGCCGCCTCAGGTTCAGCGCCGAACGCGGACGCGACGCAAACGCACGCGACGAACAGATATCCACCGAAACGGATCATGCGGAACGGAATCAAACCAACGTGAAGAGGTCGGAGAAACCCGTGATGTCGAACACTTCGCGCACGGCCGGAACCACGCCGGATATCACCATTTCGCCGCCGCTTTTCATCATGGCCTTCTGCGTCACAAGCAGACAGCGCAACCCGGCAGAACTCATGTACGGCACGCCAGACATGTCCAATTCCAGTTTTTCCACTCCCGACAGATTCTCCAATTCCGCCGCAAGCTGGGGAGACGTCGTCGTGTCCACCCGCCCAGTCACCACAATTGTCAGTTTGCCGCCTTCCGTTTTTTTGACGATATCCATCTTCATGTCCTTTCAAAAGATTTAGTCATTGAAAACACGTTTTTGCCGTCCTTCCGCTCGTAGACGACGGGGCACATCGTTTTCTTCACGATGAAAATTCCCAACCCACCCACGGGACGCTGATCCACTGAAAGCGATATGTCCGGATCGTCCATCTTGAGCGGATCGAACTCGGCGCCGTCATCCTCGAAAACGAGACGCACGCTTTCCGGAGCATGCATTCGGTCAACCCGAAGCGACCAGAACGAGGCATTGGAGTGTCGCACGATATTGGCGAAAATCTCGTCCGCCGCCACCATGACGGCTGCCTTGACCGGCGCAGGAACGTCCGCCAAAGTGACATCCAAATCGGTTGCCGCCTGCTCGATTCCAGCCATCGTGACCGGGTATTTTTTCTCTAACATCCCATTTCCTCCTAAAACTACATCGTCCATTATACCACATTTTCCGTTTCAGTGGACGAAAATGGCGCCAAGAATTGCACCGCCGAAAACCAAAACCATCACCGGCGCCCGGCCGAAGGCGACGCACGCCGCTGCGGCCGACGCCAACACGCACCCGAACGGCGAAAACCGCCATCCGTCGGCGGCGTTCCACACGCTCATGGACGCGAACGTCGCCGTAGCGGACGCGAGCAGCGCACCCGTCGCCGGGCGCACGCCGGAAAAAACGCCCTGCACGAATGCGTTGCGTCGCCACTTTCCGATTCCCGCGAAGGCGGCCGTCGTAAGCAGATACGACGGCGCCAGCAGTCCCGCCGTCGCCGCGGCCGCGCCCCAAAAACCTCCCAGCCGGAATCCGAAAAAGGTTGCGGCGTTCACGCTCACGGGACCGGGCGTCGCCTGCGTCAAGGCGATGAAATTCGAAAACTCTTCGAGCGGCAATTGCAGCAACGGCGCCGTTTCGCCCACGAACTCCCGCACGTAAAGCGGCACGAGCGGGAATCCTCCGCCAAAGCACAACAGTCCGAACTTGACGAACGCACCGTACGCCGAAAACGCCAGCAGCGCCGCCAACAACAACACGGAAAACCAGATGCACGAGCCTGCGGCGCGGCGGCGGCGCGAAGCGGCAGGTTCCGCCATCGCCGGAGGATCCTCCGCCTCGATGGAATCGCATGCGCAGAACCGGCGCACGACGCCGGCGGCCATGGCGCCCAACATCACCCAGGCCGGATTGACGACGCCGTGCACGAGCACGACCGCCGACGCCGCCAACACCGCGTAGCCGAACCATCCGGACACGGTGCGCCGCCAGCTGCGCGCCAACGTGCCGGCGATGACTCCGGTAAGTGCGGCGCGCGACCCCAGCAGCGCGCCGGCGACGAACCGGTTTTCGACGGGAAGCCATGCGTAGCCGGCGGAAACGCACAGGAAAACCGCGAAGCTTGGCAATGCCACTGCAAGCAGCCCCACGCCAGCCCCCAAACGACCGGCCGTCTTGTATCCAACGTACATCGCCGTGTTGCCCGCGATCAATCCAGGAACCATCTGGAAAATCGGCAGCCGTTCAAGCAGTTCACCGGGACGCAACCACTTCAACTTCCGGCCGAACACGTCGTCGGCCACCATGAGAATCGCGTAGCCGCCTCCAACCACGCACAGCGAAATCAGGAAAAAGGCGCGGAACAACCGAAAGAGCGTCGGCTTCGCGGCGGCGTCATTCGGGCTTTCGGATGGAATTTCCGCGCACATCGCGATCCTTGGCGAACGGATTGAGCTTCTGCATGATTTCGGCGCCCTTCTCGAAAACGTTCAGGTTCAACTCTTCGGAAACTGGAGCGTAGCGCCACGTCGGCTCGTCCAGCGTGCCCCTCACGCGGAACTGCAGCAGCAACTTCGAAAACGGCCACGTGATCGGCGTGGCGAGCGTGTTCAGGAACGAGTCGTTTCGGAACAGCTGCACGCGAACGAGCATGTCGATGCCGCCCGTGGCCAAATCGCACATGCCCACGCCGCGAACCGAAAACACCTTGCCCTCGACGATCAGCTTCTCCGCGCGCAACACGCCGTTCGACAGCGAAAACACGACCTCGCCGGCGGATTGGTTCACGAGCCCGGAAATGCCGGGGACTTTCTCGGCCAGCAACGACGTAAGCCCTGCGAAGAACTTGATCTGCGCCAGCTGGCCCTCGGACACCTTCACGTCGCCGCGGCCGCACAACGAGGAAAAGACGTTGGTGCCCAACCCGCCCGTCAACTCCAGATTGCCGGAAACGAAGCCCTTGTTGCCACCGAAACTGAGCCCCAGAGCCTCGGCGACGTCGGAAAAAGCAAGCTCGTCGCCGCGCAGGGACACGCCAAAACGTGCCGTCTCGACGACGCCGTCCGGAGAATCGACCCATCCGCCGCCCGTCAGTTTGCCGCCGCGGGGCAAGGACGCGCGCGCGCCCTCGAACGACGTCCGCGTGCCGCGCGTCGCGAAGCCGACGTTCGCGGACCTGAGCGGAATGCCGAAAAACGCGCCACGGTCGAATGCGATCGTACCGTCCACCCGGTTCGTCGAAACGGGCGTGTCGCCCACTGCCAGCACGCCTTCGAGCCGGATGGTCGCCACTCCTTCCGGCTGCAGACAATCCAGCGTGCCGTCCGTGAAAACGTCGGCCACGGCCAGCGCGTTCGACAGCGTCGTCGTTGTCTCCACGCCGTCGAAATGGACCGCCGGCACGTTGCCGAAATTCTCGTACGAAACCGTTCCGGCGACCCGACCGCCATCCGCCAAAGCCGCCTCGACCGGACCCACCGTCACGCGCACATCAAACGGTTCGCCGCCCAACCCGAACACCTGCACGCACACGTTGCCGTCCGCCTTGCGCACGGGCACGCCGTTGTAGCGTCCGCCGGTGGGATGAAGCAACACGTCGATCGTGAACTCTTCCTTCGCGAAATCCACCACGAACGGACACGACACGTCCACTGGCGTTTCGACGCCGGTGAAGCCGTCGTAATACGGGAAAGCCGATTTCACGTCCAACGCGTCCCACAGCATCGGGCGGATGTTGCGCTGGCGCGCCTGGCCGTGGACCTGCCCGTACAGCCGCTGCTTGGCGAAGTCGATCGTGACGTCGCCTTCCGCCGACATGCGCGCGTCGGCGTCCGGCCACGCCACCCGAACGCCCCTCACCGCGAGCAGATCCGGCGAACAGATCGCCTCGGACGCCACGGCCGAAGTCGCCGAAATCCCCAGAATTTCCGGACGCACGAGCCGAAGCCGGAAAGGCGACAACGCCGGCAACGCGAACGGCAACGACAGCCGAATCGGCTCGCGCGGAACACCCGAACGCGCGACGGCGTTCGTCGACGGCTGGTAGTACGACGCAGGAAGACGCGGAAAGAACGGATCCTCGATCTCCACCAACGACAGCGCGTTGCGCCAGTTGATCGGCCACCGGTTGTACCGGAAACGCAAAATCACGCGGCTCGCGGATGCAAACGGCCTGGCCTCGGCCAGAGAACGGTCGAGCACGCGCACGCGCTCGAGCCGAATCCGGCGCGGCACGCGGATGGTCGCGCGGTCCACGCAAACCAGAAACGAATCGGAGGACAGGCGCTCGCAGATTTTGGACAAGACCTCCTGCGGCACGTCGACTTCAAACGAAAGAAGCATGGCCAGCGCCACGCCGAACAAGCCGACGAAAAAGAACGCGAACCACTTTAGGATTTTAAGGGTTGTCTTCATCTCGCCTCACGCCGTTTGGCAGCCCCTAGCGGAGTCGAACCGCTCTTACAAGGATGAGAACCTCGTGTCCTAGCCGATAGACGAAGGGGCCATTCTTGGTGCACCCGGTGGGAGTCGAACCCACACACCTTGCGGCACTAGAACCTGAATCTAGCGTGTATGCCAATTTCACCACGGGTGCTTCAAGGCGCGTATTAAACCAAAACGGCCGACCAAAGTCAAGTCCCCAAAAAACTATTTTGTAATTTCTTCCGTTCGCAGACAATCCACCGCCAGAATGCCCAAATTTTCAGAACCATTTTCAGGCGCGGGGATGCGTGCGGCGGTATTCGTCCTTGAGACGCTCCACCGAAACATGCGTGTAGATTTGGGTGGTGGCCATCGACGCATGGCCCAGCATTTCCTGCACGCTGCGCAAATCGGCGCCGGCGTCGAGCAAATGCGTCGCAAAGGAATGCCGCAGTTTGTGCGGCGTCAAATCCGACGGCAGACCGGCCTCGGCCAACCATTTTTTCATCCGCCGCTGCGCGTCGCGTGGGGTCAATTGGTTGCCGCGGACGCCGAGAAACACGTGGTCGCCGCCGTTCGCGCCAACGTCGGGAAACGCCGCCGCGGCGATTGAACGCAACCGACGCAACGCCTCGACCGCTTTGCGGCCCAGTATGCACAAACGCTCCTTGGCGCCCTTGCCGAAAACGAGAGCGGTGCCGCCGTCGAGATCGACGTCGCGCCACGTGAGCGACGTGGCTTCCGAAATGCGGCATCCCGTGGAGTAGAGCGCCTCGAACAGCGCGGCGTCCGCGAGATGGGCGTACGTCGTAGCCGGGCTCGGCTTGCGGCCCGATTTGACGAGCGCGTCAAGCGCCCTTTGCGGCGCCTCCAGCAGGCGCACCGCGTCGGCGGCGGAAAGGATTTTCGGAAGCGCCTTCGCGAGACGCGGACCGCGCAACGCGCCAAAAGGATTCGCCATGACGTCCCCTTCGCGGACGAGATGGCGGAAGAAGGCGCGCAAACTCGACAACTTCCGCCGCGTCGTGGCGGGCTTGGCCCCGCCTTTGGCGTAGGCCATCAGGAACGAACGCGCGTTTTCCGGCGTCACGGCCTTCCACGCGAACGGGGGGGACGACTCCGCCCCCCACGCGAAGGCGGCGAACTGCCCCAAATCCTGCAGATACCCGGACGCCGTGTAAGCCGAGGCGTTCCGTTCGGAACGCAGATGCTCCAAAAACCGCCGGACGAGCGGATCCTCGGAAGCGCGGCCATGGTTCACGATTTTCGTTTGGAACCGCCTTTCGCGCGACGCGCGCCGGATTTTTTCGCGGACGACGCCAAGCCGAACCGTTCGGCGTTTTCCGCAAACGCCGGAATCGCCTCGCGGTAGTTCCAGGCCATACGCCTCAGCGCCATGGCCTGGCGCACCGACAGCGAATGCTTTTGCGCATATTGCGAACTCAACGATTCGGCGAATTCGCGGTCGTCGTACGTGCGCTTTCCGCGCTTGACCGGCGCCTTCCAGTCGGAAAAGCCGGCGAACTTCTCCAGCATTTCGCCCAAAACGGGATCGTCCACCCGCGCTTCGGCATCCGCCGGCGCGTACTTCCCGAGCCGCTCGCGGATGGCGTCCGCGTCCGGCAGCGCGGCGCAGCGCTCCAGCGTGGAACGGACAAGCGCGGCGAGCTGCCTCGGGGAAAGCGTGCGGTTGCGGCCGAACTGCGCTCGCAACGACGACAGGAACTTGTCGTCGTCCGTGCCGCCGACGCGGTCGAGGACGTCGAAACAGAACTGGCACGCGAAATCGTCCTGGGGGTCTTTGACTTCGTCCGCGTAGCCGAGCGACGCCAGTTTTTCGCCGCACGCGGCGATTTGCCCGCGGTAGGTCCAGGCCATGCGCGCCAGAAAACGGAGTTGCCGTTCGGACAGCGCCTCCGGCCGTTCCTGAAGTTGTGAGCGGACGGACGCGACGAACTTCCGGTCGTCGTATTCGCGCTTGCCTTCCTTGTGGCCCGGGTGCCACGCGGAAACGGCGTCGAACAGCGCGAGCATCTCGACGAATTTTTCCTTGGCGGGCGGAGGTTCGCGGTGTTTGCCGATCCAGTCGACGAGGTCGGCGTAGAACTGGGAGAGCATTTCCTCGCCCCTCACCGCCCCTTCCTCGACCTTGTCCAGCTCGGCTTCCATGTCCGCGGTGTAGCCCACGTTGAAAAAGGTGTCCGGCGCCTTGACCAGCCAGTTGCACACGTCTTCGCCGCGCCGGGTGGGCACGAGTTGGCGAGATTCGCGCGAAGCGTACTGGCGCGTCACCAGCACTTCGATCGTCTGCGCGTACGTGGATGGGCGGCCCACGCCGTTTTCTTCCAGCGCTTTCACGAGCGCGGCCTCGGAGAAACGCGCCGGCGGCTTCGTTTCCTTGCGGTCCGAAAGCCACCGCAACACGTCAAGCGCGTCCCCGACCGCGAGCGGCGGCAACGCGTCCACTTCGTCGGAATTCTCTTCGCCGTCGCCCTTCTTCTTGGCCGTCGCTCCGGGCATCGCCTTGAGCCACCCTTCGAATTCGACGGACGTCGTGGACGCGGTGAACAGATACGCATGGCGGAGCGCCGCCTTCACTGGCGCCATCTCCACGGTCCTGACCGCGAGGCGGGCGTCCGCCATCTGCGAGGCGACGAAACGCCGCCAGATGAGATCGTACAACTTCGCCATCGCGCCGTCCAAACCGGCCACGGAGCCGGGCCGTTTCGACACGTCCGTGGGGCGGATCGCCTCGTGCGCCTCCTGCGCGCCCGACTTGGATTTGAAGAAGTTCGGCTTTTCCGGCACGTACGCGGAACCCCACGTCGACGCGATGAGTTCCGCGGCGGCGGAACGCGCCACGGCGGCGACGTTCACGGAGTCCGTTCGCATGTAGGTGATGAACCCCTGCTCGTAGAGTTTCTGCGCCAACGACATCGTGCGGTGGGGCGAGAAACCGCACACGCTGGACGCCGCCTGCTGCAGCGTGGACGTCGTGAACGGCGGATAGGCGTGGCGCGTTTTTGGCAGCGTCTTCACGCCCGTGACGGAAAGCGAAGCGCCGGCGAGATCGTCCACCACGTCCAGCGCCAGGGATTCGTCCCCGACGTCCGGTTTGGCGCCGTCAAGCCGGGCGAGCCGCCCGCGGAAATCGGGTCCCGCCGTGCCCGCCTTGCGCGCTTCCACGCCCAGCACCCAGTAGGGCACGGGTTTGAACGCGCGGATTTCCTGCTCGCGTTCCACGAGAATGCGGAGCGCCGCCGTCTGCACGCGACCGGCGGAAAGGAAACGGCCGTAATCGAGGTACTTCCACAAAAGCGGTGAAACCTGGAAGCCCACCAGACGGTCGAGAATGCGGCGCGCCTGCTGCGCTTCGACGCGCTTGAGGTCGATGTCTCCGGGATTTTCCACGGCCTTGAGCACGGCCGCTTTGGTGATTTCGTTGTAGGTGACGCGGTGGACGCTCTTGCCCTTCGCCTCCTTGGCGAGAACCTCGTTCAAATGCCAGGCGATGGCCTCCCCTTCGCGGTCGGGGTCGGGCGCGAGATAGATTTCGTCCGCCGCCTTGGCGGCTTTGCGCAAATCGGAAACGACCGTTTTCTTGTCCTCCGAGATCTCGTAGGTGGGCGTGAAGGTCCACGCCTTTTCACGGCCTGCGACCGGCTCGATCCTGATCGACAATCCGCCCTTCTTGGGCAAATCCCGCACGTGCCCCACGGACGACTTCACCACAAAATCGCCGCCCAGATACTTGCCTATCGTCTTCGCCTTGGCCGGCGATTCCACAATGAACAACTTTTTCATCCAGCGCTGTCTCCATTTCCCAAACGCCGCATAATGTACGACAACGCAAGCGAAAAATCAACTGAAACTTTCATCTGGCGTCCACTTTGGCGTTCTCAGCCGTCGAGGCCGTATTCTTCGATCTTCCGGTAGATCGTACGGCGCGAGATGCCGAGTTTTTTCGCCGCCAGCGTGCGGTTGCCCTTCGCTTCGGCGAGCGCCGCGCGGATGCGCGCCTTCTCCACGTCCTCCAGCGTGCCCGAGAGAGCCGCCGGCGCGGGCGCGGAAACCGCTGGCGCGGATGGCGGCATCGCCGGCGCGGGCGCGGAAACCGCCAACGGTTCGCCAGCCGCGGCCATCGCGCGCTCGGCGTCCGACCGGACGTCGGCCGGCACGTCAGCCGCCGTGAGCGGCCCGCCCGCGGAGAGCACCACCATCTTCTCGACGGCGTTGCGCAACTGGCGCACGTTGCCGGGCCAGGAGCAACGCTCCAGCAGACGCAGCGCGTCGGGATCCACGCCCGTGACGCGGTTGCCGTTCGCCGCCGAGAACTCGCGCACGAAACGTGCGGCCAGAAGCGCCACGTCGCCGGGACGGTCCTTGAGCGGCGGCAGTTGCACGTCCACCACGCTCAACCGGAAAAACAGGTCTTCGCGGAACTTCCCCTCGTCCACGTACCGCCGGAAGTCGCGGTTCGTCGCCGCCACCACGCGGAAATCGGCCCGGATCGTTTCCGTGCCGCCGAGGCGTTGGAACGTGTGGTCTTCCAGCACGCGCAGCAGTTTCACCTGCGTGGCCGGCGAAATCTCGGATATTTCGTCCAGGAAGATGGTGCCGCCGTCGGCCGCCTCGAAACGCCCGATCTGGCGCGCCGTGGCGCCGGTGAAGGCGCCCTTCTCGTGGCCGAAGAGTTCGCTTTCGAGCAGCGTCTCGGGAATGGCGCCGCAATGCACCGCCACGAACGGTCCCTTCGCCCGGCGCGAAAGCGCGTGCACCGCGCGCGCGACAAGTTCCTTGCCGGTGCCGCTCGGACCCTGCACGAGCACGGTGGCGTCCGTCGGCGCGACCTGCCTGATCGTGCGGAACACCAGTTGCATCGGCTCCGACGAACCGGTGATGTTCGAAAGTCCCCACTTTTCGTCGAGCCGTTTGTGCAGTTCTTCGAGTTCGGACCGCATGGCCGACTTCTCCATCGCCTTCGCCACGCGCATTTCGAGCTGGTCGAGATCCACGGGCTTCATGATGAAGTCCTCCGCGCCCTCCTTGACGGCGGTCACCGCCTGCTCCACGGTGCCGAACGCCGTCAGCAGCACCACCACCAGATCGGGGCGCGTTTTCTTCGCCGCCTGCAACAGCTGGAAGCCGTCCGCTCCCGGCATGCGCACGTCGGACAGCATCAGCGCCACCGTCGCATCGTCGCGCAACGTCTTCAATGCGGCCTCGGCGTCTGGCGCCGTGAGCACGCGGTACTTGGCTTCGAGCGCGCGGGCCATGAAGTCGCGCGTCTGCTTTTCGTCGTCCACCACCAATATCGTCCGTTTCACGTGAGTCTCCTGATGCGTTTTTCGAGGCGCGGCAACCGCACCGTGAATTTGGTGCCGGCGCCTTCCTTGGATTCGACGTCCATTTCGCCGCCGTGCGCCGCCACGATGCGGCGCGAAATCATTAGTCCCAGTCCGGAACCCGTCTGCTTCGTGGTGCGGTAGTGGTCGAACACTCCCGCGAGCGTCGACTCCGCGATGCCGCCGCCGGAATCCCGGAAGCCGGCCGTGACGCACGCGTCGTCGCTGGCGAGTTCGATTTCAAGGAAGCCGCCCTGCTTCATCGCCTCCATCGCGTTCTTCACGAGGTTGAAGAACACCTGTTCCATCTGCGCACGGTCGAGCGCCACCGGCGGCAGCGTGCCGGGCAGGTCGAGCGACACGCGAATGCCGCGGTCCTCCAGCTGCGGCCGCATCGCCGCCAACGCGTCCTTGAGCGGATCCGCCAGGGAACCGGGCGCCAGCACGGCGCGCACGGGGCGGAACGCCCGGAGGAAGCCGTGCACGAGGTCCTCGAGGCGCTTCACTTCGTTGCGCGCGGTGCCCACGTCGGCCTCCAGCCGGGCGCGCCGTTCGGGGTCCGGCTCGTCGCGGAACGCGCGCTGCATCAGCTGCAGATTGAGCGACAACGCGTTCAGGGGATTGCCGATTTCGTGCGCGACCTGGGCGGCCAAATCCGAGATGGCGTCCGCGCGTCCGCTTTCGAGCGCCTGCGCGTCGCGCGCGCGGCTGTCGGTGACGTCCCGGAGCAGCACCACCGTGCCACGCTCCGAAGGCAACGCGGTGACGCTGAAAATGCGGCGCTCGGGATAGGTGCGCTCCACTTCGCAGGCGGCGTTGCGGTGCCACCCCTCTTCGGCGGCCGGAGCGAGCAGATGCGGCCAGTCCCAGTCGGGCAGCGTCTTCGCCACGCGCTGGCCGCGCGCGACGTCCAGCGACACGCCGGTCATTTTCTCGGCGGCGGGGTTCGCGTACAGCAGTTCGCCCAACGTCCCCACCACGAGCACGCCCTCGTCGAGCGCCTTGAACACGGATTCGTAGAACCCCGCTTCGTCGAGAAGCGCGCGGTACTGGCGGCGCAAACTCTCCTTGTCGAGCTTGTCGACCCGGTCCGCGACTTTGCCGAAGAAAAGCTTCACCGCGCGTCGACCCCCTCGAAATCGATCCAGCGGTTGCCCCAGTCCACGGTCAACACGCGCACCTTGATTTTGTCCCCCAGCCGCCAGCTGCGGCGACCGTCGCCCAACGCGCCAGTCGATTCGTCGAACTTCACGTAGCGGCGCGAAAGGCGCGACACGTGCACCATCCCGCTCACGGCGAGCGCGGGCACGTCCACAAATAGCCCGAACGGCGCGACCTTGCCAACGGTGGCGTCGAACGTGCCGCCGCGCTCTTCGAGATAGCGGTATTTCTTGATTTCGTCGAGCATGCGCTCGGCGCCGTCCGCCGCCTCTTCCTTCGCGCTGCAGTGCTCGGCCGTCCTGTCCAGCCAGTTCTGCGGCATCTTCGCGTTTTCGCCCGCCACGAACGCCGCCAGCTGCCGGTGCAGCGTCAAATCGGGATAGCGCCGGATGGGGCTCGTGAAATGCGCGTAGTGCGTCTTGGCCAAACCGAAGTGGCCGATCTTGCGCGCGTCGTAGCACGCGCGCTTCATGGACCGCAACACCATCACCGCGAGCGTGCCAGCGAGCGGATGCGTCTTGATGGACGCGAGAAACCGCGCCATGTTCTTTCCGTGCGACAAATCGCCGCAGCGGACGCCGAGCGCGCCCAGATTGCCGCGCAGTTCTTCGAGCTTCTCGGGATCGGGTGTTTCGTGGAGGCGCGCCAGAATGCGCACGCCGCGCGTCCAGAGTTCCTTCGCCACGGCCTCGTTCGCCGCCACCATGCATTCCTCCACCATCTGGTGGGATTCGTCGTTCACGCGCAGTTCGAGGCCCGTCATCTCCCCTTCGTCGTCCAGCAGGATCTCCGTTTCCGGCACGTCCAGGTCGAGCGCGCCTTCGGCGAAGCGGTTCGCCCGCAGCTGCTGCGCGAGCTGCCCGATGCCGCGCACCACCCGCGCGGACCGGCGGTCCAGTTTGCCGCCGCCGGCCAGCACGGCCATCACCTGTTCGTAGGTGAAGCGCGCCTTGGAGCGGATGACCGACTTCGCGAACTTGCGCGCGATCATGCGCCCCTGCTTGTCGAAGGTGAGGAACGCGGAGAACGCCAGCCGGTCCTCGTTCGGCACGAGCGAACAGACGCCGTTGCAGAGTTCTTCCGGCAGCATCGGCACCACGCGGTTCTGCAGGTACACGCTCGTGGAGCGCTTGTACGCCTCGCAGTCCAGCGGCGAACCGGGAGTCACGAAGTGCGACACGTCCGCGATGTGCACGCCCAGCACCCGGTTGCCCTTGCGGTCCGTTTCCAGCGACAGCGCGTCGTCGTAGTCCTTCGCCGTGACGGGGTCGCAGGTGAAGATGAACTTCTTGCGCAGGTCGAGACGTTTTCCCGGATGCTGCATCCTGGCGGCCGCGCGCCGGGCTGCCGCTTTCACGGCGGCCGGGAATTTGGAGGGCAGTTCGTACGCCCGCATCACGGCGAGCACGTCCTCTTTCGCCGTCCTGCCCTTGACGAGCGCCTTCTTTTCCCTGTGCGGAGCGGACGTCCCGTCCGCGCGCGGCGGACGCCATCCCGCGTCGGCCCCTTTCGGCGATTGCTTTCTTTTTGCGTACATGTCTCTTTCCTTGTCGTCGGGAACGGGCGGCGCGCGTCACAGCCCGAATGAAAAACGGTGGTGCTCTTCGAGGAATTTCGCGCGCGTGCACAGCACGTCCTCGCCCGTCATCA
>JAKSOX010000179.1 GCA_024405335.1 Kiritimatiellia bacterium | reverse complement strand
GGCGGCGGCCTGCGGCCTCGCGGCAAACGTTTGGGCGGAGGAGCGGTTGCCGCCGGAGGTGACGGTCGATTTCGTGGGCCTCGTCGAGAACACCGACTACACGGTGGAAGGCGACGTGTACACGTTCACGTCCGAAACGGCGCCTGCGTTTTTCGTGAACGGCGCTCCGGTTGCGCTGGCTGGTTCCGCCGGCGCGTGGACGTGGACGAAACCCTCGCCGCTTCTTGACGATTTGCTCGTGGTGGCGATGAAATCGCGCGTCCCCAACACGACGGGACGCAAATGGTACGAGAATCCGTTGACGTACGCGACTTATGCTTTCACTTTTGCCGGCGGTGACGGGTCCGACGATTTCTGCAAGTGGGGCGTCGGCGAAAACTTCATCGCAGCGACTTCGGGCTTCGGCTCCGCGGGGGTTGGCGGGTTCTCGATGTTGAACGTGTCCGCCGTCGAAGCCGCTTCCGAAGGGACTTTCAAGGCGGTCTACCCGGACGTGCAGACGCAGAGCGAGGTTCTCGATTCGCACCAGATTCAGGGCGGCGTGGTTCTTGAAAACTACGGTCGCGCGCTCATCGGTTCGCGGTATCAGGACGGCTTGGTGTCCGTGCCGCTGGGCGGCTCGGAAGAGGTCGCGCTCACGGTTGACGACACATGCGTCGTCGGCGTGGACAACGGCAAGCAGCTGCCGACGTTGGCGGCGTCTGCCGACGGGCGGCACGTCTTCGGCGCAGAAGACGGCGCAACCACCGTTTACAAATACCGCGTCGTCGGCGATCTGCGTCATGCCAACGTTGGGCTCGAAGTCGTCGAGACGTACCCCGAGTTGGGCGTTTCCGGCGAAATCCGCACCTTTGTCCATGCGGGCGTGGGCGGCAAGGACTATCTTTTCATTACCGATGACGACGGCGCGATTTGGTGCCTCGACTGTTCGTCCCCTGAAAACGCCGTCACCGCGCTTGGCGTCACGCACTCGAAAAAGTGCGGCGTGGCCGTTGCGGGCGTTGCGGCGGGCACGCCGCATCTCTACGTGCTTGACAACTCGGCTGCGGACAAGGCGCTGGCGATTTACGATCTCGATTTTGGCGGATCGGCTCCAGCTGCCACATTGAACCGCGCGTTTACGCGCAGCCAGTTCTCGACTTTGTGCGGCGGCGGCGACTACAATAATGCAATTCCGTGCGATGCGCTTGCGGTGACAGACGACGAAACGCTGATGGTGCTGGGCACGTGCCGCATTGGCGCGCAGAAGGTGATCCGCGCGGTGCATTACGTGCCGCCGGTGGAGGTGGACTTCTCCGGGAGCGAGGGCTGCGCGTCGGTGGCGACGAACGGGGAGAGCGTGGGCGAGAGCCCGTATCTGATCTACACGACGTCGCCCGCCGAAGCGAAGACGCTGACGTTCACGGCGGAGTCCGGCAAGGCGCTCGCGTCGGTGACGGTGAACGGCGCGGCGGTGGATCTTTCCGGCGAGGTATCGCCCAAGTTCGGCGACACGGAGTTTACGTTCACTGCGGACGGCGCGGAGAACGAATCCGTGGCCGTGAAGTTCGTGGAACCCTTCGCGGCGACGGTCGCGCCCGGCAAGGGCACGGTGACGCCCGACGCGGAGACGTACGCGCCCGGTGCGGCGGTGGGCGGCACGGTCGCGGACGTGGCCGAGGGCTACGCCGTGGCGGCGGTGTTCGTCAACGGCAAGAAGGTCGCCTACGCGGACGGCGCGTTTTCGGGCGGCGTCGCCGAGGACAAGGCGGAAATCTTCGTCGCCTATGCGTCTGCCGACGCCTGGTATCTCGATCCGTTCCAGAAAGTCGAGATTTCGCAGAAGGGCGATGCCTTGACCGGCTACAGCCCGATGGGGTCCATCATGTCCGATGAAGAGAAGTACCTCTTCCAGAACCGCGGTCCTGCATCCGAACCCGGACTCGTCCGTTACGCGGTCGCCGATCTCCGCACTACGGTAAACTGCCGTTATCTGCCGACCTTCTCAAGCGGCAATCTCGATCCGGCAAACGACGAGTCCTGGCGCGCGATCGCGCCGTCCGAGAAGTACGGCGTGGTGGTCGGCTACCTTGGCTACAGCGGTGCCAGCGGGGTGCCGATCTATCCGCTCGACGGTGATTTGACCGATGGCTACAATGCCCCGGTGAATCTTGGGACGAGCGGTTTGACCGTGGGCAACATGGATCGTCAGTTCTTCGCGGGCGACTATTTCTACATTCGCGACTACACCCACGGTCGTCTCGCCCGCTTCACCGTCCAGACCGACGGCTCGGGCAAGATCACCGAGTTCACTTTCGACGCGATGGTGGGCGATGCGGACTCCGTCTACAGCTGCATCCGGGCCGTCAAGGTCGGCGAAACCCTCTACGCAGTTATGGCCAACGCCACGAGCGACCGCTGCATGAATCTTTCTGACGGCACCTCCCCGACCAGCGCGATCGCGCTCCCGGGTTCGGCCGGCACGATCCGTTCGGTGCAGAGCATCACCGGCCGCGCGGCCGGTACGCCGCACCTGTTGGTCCGCACCGACAACTGTGTCGCCTTGTTCGCCCTGAGCGCTGATCTGCAGCGCGTTGTCGCGGCCGAGCCGATCGCATATTTGGAATCTGCCCAGATCAACATGTCCACATACGACGCGTTTGCGGCGACCGATGACGAAAAGTTTGGTTTCGCGAGCAGCACAGTCAAGGGCACCCAGCGGCTCGACATCACCGTCTTCGAGAAGAAGCCGACCGAACTGATTGTGCGCGGCACATTCACGAACGAGGCTGAGGCGGTCGATCAGAAGGTAGCGTTCGGCGCGGCGGCGAACTGCACGTTCACGGCTCCGGATGGCTGCGGCGTGCTGGCGGTGAAGACGAACGACGTGGCCGCCGCGAGCGCGGTTCTCGCCGACAGCTGGACGTTCACGTCCGACGCGCTCACGCAGCACGTGTACGTGCAGATGACCACCACGCCGAAGTACGTGGTGACGGTGGCGGCGTCCGGTTGCACGGTCGCGGACGGCGCGGCGGCGGAAGTCGACGTTTCCCAGCCCTACGTCTGCTATGGCGCCGAGTCGGCGGCGAAGAAGAAACTCGTCTTCACGCCCGTTTCCGAGGGCGAGCCGGCGGTGGTCTACACGCTCAAGTCGGTGACCACCAACGGCCACGCGGCGGCGTTCGCGAAGGGCACCACGGCGGCGTTCGAGTTCACGGCCACGGAGAGCGTGGAACTCGCGGTGACCTACGTGAAGCCCTACCAGGTGTCCTGGACGGTCGAGGGCGGCACGTGCGACGCCGATCCCGAGAAGACGACGGACGCGGCGACGGTCGTGGGCGGCAGCTCGAACTTCACGTTCACGGCCACGTCGGGCAAGTACCTCAAGTCCGTGACGGTGGACGGCGATGCGGTGGAACTCGGCGACCAGCTCGGCGAAACCACCTACGTCTACGAATCGGCCGAGGACAACGGCGCGGCGCACACGGTGTCCGTCGTTTTCGAGCCGCGCTGGGACGTGGGCACCACGACCGTCGGCGGCGACGATTTCGCGACGATCGTACTCGACAAGACGGGCAAGGCGTTCGAGGGTGACACGATTTCCGGCACGATTTCCAACGTCAAGGAGGGCTACACGGCCGTCGTGTACGTGGACGGTTCGCCGGTCATGGTCGACGAGGACGGCAAGTTCTCCGGCACGGCGCAGAAGTCCGCCACGGTGGCGGTCGCCTTCGCGAAGAACACGGCGTGGTTCATGAAGCCCTTCGTGCGGAACTCGTTCGTGCGCGAAAACGGCCTGTACGGGCACGTGCAGGCGGCGGCCTACGACGCGACGCGCGACTTGGCGGCGTTCGGGCTTTCCACCAGCGGCTACGTGCTGGAGCGGTTCTCCGTTTCCGCGCTCACCAACGCCATCGGCGAGGCCGTGGCGCCGTCCGCCGCCGCGGCGGTCGCCGCCGACGCCGACGCCGGCGTGGGCGCCGCCGGCTCCAGCGTGGCGGCGCTTTACGGGCGTGGCGTGTTCGTGTCGCCCAACGGCGCGGGCTCGGTGATGGTGTCCCCGGCGGACGGCGTTTGGGGCGCGCCCGGCGGCGAGGACGTGGCATCGTACACGGCGGAGGTCAAGTCCGCGAGCGACACTGCTTTGAAGCTCGCGTGCGTCGCCGCGAACGAAGCGGGCACGATGCTCTACGGCATGGACGACGGCGGCAACCTCTACACGCTCTCGGCCAACCCGGGCGACGGCGGCACGATCGAATACTTCCAGGCGGCCGACGCCCCG
>JAKSOX010000178.1 GCA_024405335.1 Kiritimatiellia bacterium | reverse complement strand
GGAATCGTCTCGGCGAATTCCTGGCTCAGGTAGCCGGGCACCACGTTGTGGCCCAACACGGCCTTGCCGCCCGTTGCCGCGCGCGTGCCGGCGATGATGCGCAACAGCGTCGTCTTGCCGAGGCCGTTGTAGCCGATGAGAGCCACCTTGTCGCCACGCGCGACGTTGAAGGACACGTCGTGCAGCACGTTCTTGACTCCGTCGTAGGAAAAGAACAGGTTTTCGCAGCGGAACATTTCGATGCCGGAGGGCGGAGGTTCCGCGAGACGCAGACGCCCCGAGCGCGTGTAGCGCTTCGGCAGCACGATGCGCTCTTCGTCGATTTTGTCGATCAGCTTCTGGCGGCTCTGCGCCTGCGCGGCCTTCGTGGCCTGCGCGCGGAAACGGTCCACGAACCGCTGCAGCTGCTCGCGGTGGTGGTCCTGGTTTTCCTTCGCCTGGACGAGGTGCTGGTAGCGCACCTCGCGCTCGCGCATGTACCAGTCGAGATCGCCCTCGTAGCGCGTGCACGTGCCGGCGTCCACCTCCACGATGACGTCCGTCAAGGTGCCCAGCAGGTAGCGGTCGTGCGAGATGAGCATCAGCGTGCCCTGGTACTGCTTCAGGAACTTCTGCAGCCAGTCCACCGCCGGCAGGTCGAGATAGTTGGAAGGTTCGTCCAGCAGCAGCAGGTCGGGACGGGACGCCAGCACGCGCGACAATTCCGCGCGCATGCGCCAGCCGCCGGAAAAGCTCGCGAACGGCTTCGAGAAGGATTCGACGTCGAAACCGAGACCGCCCAGCGCGATCTTCACGCGAGTTTCGAGGTCGTAGCCGCCGAGATGCTCGAACTCCGTCTGGATTTCGCCGTATTCCGCGAGCGCCTTTTCGTCGCCGGCGTCCACCAGCGGCTCGAGTTCCTTCATGCGCGATTCCATCTCGTGGAAACCGGGCACGCCGCGCATGGAATACTCGAGCAGCGACTCCTCCGGCGTGTCCGGCTGCGGATTCTGCCGCGTCCAGCCGATGCGCGGTGATCCTTCGATCACCAGCTCGCCGTGATCCGTGGAAAGTTCGCCCAAGACGATTTTGAACAATGTCGACTTGCCGCTGCCGTTCGGACCGACCACGCCGACGCGCTCGCCTTTGTTGACGCGGAAACTGACGTTCTGCAAAACGTCCTGATGGCCGTAATGGACGGATATGTTCTGAAAATCAAGCACTCTTCACCTCGCCGAAACGCCTTTTCTGCTGTTTGTTGACGTCGTATTATATCACGTCGCGGCAGCTCGACGTCCGCCGTTCGCCCCCCCTTTCATTTGGGAACAATCCCGCAACAGCGTCGAGGTCAAGGCGAAGTGCCGCCGCGCAAAAGGAGAACGAACATGAACACACGGTGGTTGAAAACGAAATGGCAGCGGATCGCGGACACGGCGGAGAACCGGCACGCGAACGAACGGCCGCGGAACGCGCCGGGCGTCAGTCCACTTCGATCTCGCCGACGGGATGTTTGTCGCGCGCCTTGTCGAGCCGGAACGACAGCACCTGGCGCTTCTCGTCCTTCGTGCCCCAGCCCGTGTACACCGTGGCGGTCACCACCGCCGCGCCGTACAGTTTCTGCTGGTGCGACGCGTAGTAGTTGGACAGCACCTTGTACGTGCCCTTTTCGGCTTTCTTCTTGAGATACTCCTCGGGACCGTATCCCGTGGTGACGTCCTCGGAAACGAACCCGCCCGAGCCCGTGCGCCGATGGCCGTAGTACGCCTCTTCGCCGTCCGGCTCGAGCACGTGCAAATCGACGTCCGTCTCGTCCACGTCCCAGGACATCACGATGCGCAAGTCGAGCGGCAGGTCGCGGCGGAACGCCGGTTCGAGCGCCACGGGCTTGAACGCGCCCATCCGCTTTTCGTGCGCCGCGCACCACGCGAAGAGGCCGTTCAGTTCCTCCAGCGCCAGCACGCTCGTCTGCATGTCGTTGCCGCGGCGGCCGGAACGGCGCGGCGCCGGCGCGAACGCGGCCTCGTGCAGGAGCAGCGCCGCCTCGGCCAGCAGCGCCTTGTCGAACTTCGACTTGCCCGCTTCCGTCAGGACGAGCGCGAGATCGCGCCGGCTCTGCGGTTCTTCGCCGCGCTGCGCCAGCACGTGGCGGAACGCCGCGATCGCCTCGTCGTACGCCGCCGCTTCGCGCAGACGCCACCCCATCGTGCGCCACAGGCCGGCGTCCTCGAGCTTCATTTCCGCGAGGTTCGAGATGACGCGCAACGCGATCGCGCGCATCCCCTTCTTGAAGAACCAGCCCGCGCAATCGAGGTGGAACGCCGGCGACGTGCCGTGCACGTCGCGCTGCCGCAAATATTCGGCGTACGCGTCGGCCGCCCCGGCGAGCGCGTCCAGATACGGCGTCTTCGGATCCCAGGCGGCGATCGTCACCGTGGCGGAAGGTCCGCGCGGCTCCGGCGGAAGCGGTTTGGCGGCGCACGGCGCGGCGACGGACCGCTTCGCCATCGCGCCCGACGAAAGATATCTGTTGCCCCGCGCCGAAAACACGGTCCCGTTGCCAGCCTCCGCCGACTGCGCGCGCGACGCCATCGAACGCGGAGCATCAAACGCCACCAAACCGACCTCCTCCGCCGACAGTTCGGCGACCGCAGCGGACAAATCGGCGACCGCCGCGGAGCGCGTTTCCGCCCGCGCGAACAGGCCGCTGGACGGCGTGCGCTTCGGCGGAATGGGATCGTTCCACCATTTGACGCGCTCTTCCCAGTAGCGGAGCAGCGACTGTTTGTGTTCGGCCGCCGCGCGGGCGGCGGCGATGGCGTCGTCTTCCGCGGCGCGGGCCTTCGCCCATTCGGCGTGGAACGGGCTGTCGGCCGGCGGTTCGATCTTGTGTTCCAGATACTGCGAAAGCGATTCGAGCACGATGAGCGACGTGACGGGGCTCGCCACGCCATACCGCCGCCCGAGCGCGAGGAACTCCTCCTTGCGCGCGTCCGCCTGCGCGGAGAGGTCGGCGATGCGGTTCGCCGCCCACGCCGTGGCGAGGAGCGTCCCCTCCTTCGCCTTTTCGTATTCCGGCGCGTCCTTGCCCAGGCGCTTCACCGAGACGGCGCGTTTCGCCGCCGCCGGACGCGATGCGAAGACGAACGCGGGATCGAGTTCGAATTCGGGCGCCTTCGCGGAGAGCGTGTCGACCTCGTCCGAAAAGAGGAACTTCGCGCCGTCCTTCGGCAGGACGGCCGCGAGCGCGGCGAACGACGTGCCGCCGTCGCACGGCGCGGCGTCCACGGCCTTCAGCAGTTCCGCGCGCGAGGTGAATTTTCGCGGCGCTTCCGGCACGTCGCGGAACGTCACGAGCGTCCACTCGCCCTCTGCCGGCAGGCATTCCAGCAGGTTGCGGTCCGCCGCCGTCTTGCCATGGCGCGAAAAACTCGCGTCCCAGAGGATCCAGCCCGTCTTCGCGGCGCGCAGTTTGTCCGCGGGCGAAACCGCTGGCGCTTCCGCCGCGCCGCGCACGGCCACGAACACGTGGTCGCCGTCTCGCTCCGTCGCCGTCGCGCCCGCGGGCCCGTCCAACGGCTCCACGTAGGCGACCTTCGCCTTGCGGGGCGTCCTGGGCATGAGCGGATAGATGCGCGTTTTCCAGAGGTTGCCCTTCACGTGCTCGACGACGCCGGGATCGACGCCCTTGCGCTTTTCGTTGTCGAAGGCGACGCGCGCCTTCTCCTTCTCGCACACGACGCCCGGCGTCATCACGCCGTTCACCTCGAGCGCGTAGCCGCACACCGCCGCGCCGTCCGGCAGCGGGAATTCGAGTTCGCCCTCGAAGACGCGGCCGTTCGGGTTCGTGAACGTGATCGTGGTCTCCACGCGGCGGTAGAGGCCGTTGTCGGCCACGACGTCGCGTTTCGTTTCGACGTCCACCGGACGCTCGTCCGCACGCTGCAGCGCGGGACGGAACGCGGGCGGCGGCGGAAACGGCGCGGGTGGCGGCGGAAGCGCCTTCTGCGCGAACGCAATCGACGAGAAACCCAGCAAAAAAGCCATCGCGACACGACTGTTCACGGTCGTCCACCTTTCTTCTTACAGGCCCAGCAAACGCTCGGCGTTCAAATGGAAAATCTTCTCGCGGTCGGCCGCGTCGGGACGGCACTCGCGCACCCATTCGGCCACGTGGGCGGCGTCGCGCCAAAAGTAGTCGCTGCCGAAGAGCACGCGCCCGGCCGGCCATTCCGCCATCACGCGCCGCGCTTCGGGGTTCGTCTCGTCCGGCGTCAGCACCGCCGTGTCGACGAAGCAGTTTTCGAACGGCAGCA
>JAKSOX010000177.1 GCA_024405335.1 Kiritimatiellia bacterium | reverse complement strand
ATGAGGTCGTTCAGCGTCTTGACGTAGTCGCAGTCGCGGTAGCCGTTGATCACGAAGAGGTTTTCCGCGTCGGACTGCCGGAGCGCGAAGTCGATTTCCGCCGACTTGTAGTTGATGTTGAGCGGCAGCAGGATCGCGCCGATTTTCGCCGTGGCGAACATGAGCACCACCCAGTGCGGCACGTTGGTGGCCCACAGGGCGACCTTCTCGCCGCGCTTCACGCCGAGCGCCATCAGGCCCTTGGCGACGAGATCCACCTCTTCGCCGAACTCGTACCAGGAAAGCCGGTAGTCGCGGTCGGCGTAGACGACGGCGTCGTTTTCGCCGCAGCGCGCGATCGTCTGGTCCAGAAGCTGGCCCAGAGTGTATTCGCGGGTGATCGGCAGGTTGTGCCACGGCACGCCCGTGGAAACGCTTTGCTCGAACGGGGCGCGGGACGGCGCCGAGCCGAAGGGATCGGTGAGCTTGAACATGGTCAGATCTTCCATCCGTTGAAATGCGGCACGACGGCCAGCGCGTTGGCGGCGTCCGCGTTGGGCCCGACGAAACGTTCGGCGAGCGGATCCCACTTGAGCGACTTGAGTCCCAAACGCAGGCACGCGTTCGCGACGTGGCACGCGGAAATCGAGCGGTGGCCGATTTCGCAGTCCGTCGCGATCGGACGGCGTTCGTAGATGCCGTCGATGAAATCGGATTCGTGCGAGTGCCCGTCTTTCGCGCGGTAGAAATGCCTGTCGGTCGGCTTGAGGTCGCGTTTCTCGTTCCACTTCCTGAGGAACTCCGGGCGCTCCAGCTTGCTCGAATTCGCGAAGACGTCGCCCTTCTCGCCGTGGTACGCGACGCCGCTGCGCGCCGTGGAGGAGACGTGCGCGCGGAAACCGTTCGCGTAGACGAGGTCGAACGAGTATTCGGACGCCCAGTCGAGGCACGGGTCGTCGCCGAGGTTCGACGTCATGTTTTCGACCGCCACGGGACCGGTGCGCTCGAAGCCCATCGTCCAGTGGAGCACGTCGATCCAATGCGCGCCCCAGTCGGTGATCATGCCGCCGCCCGTGCGCGAATTCCAGCGCCAGCACATCGGCTCGTGGATGGCGGGGATGAACGCGTCGTCCTCCCAATGCCGGGAGGGTCCGAGCCACATGTCCCAGCCCTCTTTCGTGAAATACGCTGGACGCGCCTTGCGCGTGACGTCGCGTCCGTGGCCCCACTGGCCGCCGTTCGCGCCGAGCAGGCCCACTTCCGCCGACTTGACCTCGCCCACGTAGCCGTTCGCCACGAGTTCGCCGGCCGCGCGGAACGTGCTGTCGCCGCGGTGCTGCGAACCCACCTGGAAAACCACGCCCGATTCGCGCGCGGCCTTCACCATCGCGATGCCCTCGGACAGGCCGAGCGACATCGGCTTCTGGCAATAGACGTGCTTGCCTTCCCGCATGGCGGCGATCGCCATGATCGCGTGCCAATGGTCCGGCGTGATGATCGCCACGGCGTCCACGGAAGGATCGTGCACCACTTCGCGCCAGTCGGCCGTCATGCGGCAGGAGCCGTTGCCGTAGGCGGCGTCCACCATCTGCTTGATTGGCTTGCGCCCGCCGACGGCTTTGGCGTCGTAGCTGTATCCGGGCGCCTCCAGCACGGGGTCGCATACGACCGTGATCTGCACGCGCGGATCCTGCAGGAAAAGGGGCACGTTCGAAAACGCCTGCGTGCCGCAGCCGATGACGCCGAGGGTGACGCGATCCGACGGCGCCGGACGCCGGGGAGCCTTGCCGCCGAACGACCGGCAGCCGGCGAAAGCGAGCGCGACGGAAGACGTCAAAAACGCTCTCCGTGAAAATTCCATGTGGATGCTCCTTTTGTCGGGGGAATCGGCCGCCACGTCAGAACGGCATGAACACGACGCCGTAGATGCTCGCGGGTTTGCCTCCCAGCGCGCGCAAACCGTGCTTCACCACGGAATTGTAGTAGGCGGTGTCGCCCGGCTTCAGCGTGGTCTTCTCGGCGCCGTAGGTGAGCTCGACCTCGCCGGAAATGCAGATGATGAGTTCTTCGCCCTCGTGGGAGGAAACCTCGTCCACGCCGTCCGCCGCGAACTCGATGCGGAACGGATCCATGTGGCGGTCGGGCTTGCCGATCGCCAGGGAATGCGAGGCGTAGCCCAGCTCGTTCTTGCCTTCCTGCTGGATCTTCCGGGCTTCCAGATCCGCGGCGCGGGTGACGATGGGGTCGGGCTTGAACTGGTCGTCCATGAACGTGCCGAGCCGCTGCCCGAGGGCGCGGGAAAGCTTCGTCAAAACGCCAAGCGCCGGAAGGACTTCGCCCTTCTCGATGGCGTTGATCGTGTCTTCCGCGATCCCGGACTTCTTCGCGAGATCGTAGATGCTCATGTCAAGCCGCTCGCGGTACGACCGCACGCGCTTGCCGACGCTGCTTTCCTTCACCATTTCCCCATCTCCCGGCTGCAGCCGTCACACCACTTCTGGCGTGACGACTTCCTTGCCCTCCACGGCTTTCGCCGCGGGCTTTTCTTCGACTTTCTTCGGCGACTCGGGTTCTTTGTCGCCCTCTTCCTTGCCCCGCTTGAATTCGCCCAGCGACTTGCCGAGCGAATGCGCGAGATCCGGCAGCTTCTTGCCGCCGAAAAGGATGAGAATGATCGCGAGAACGAGAAGCAGTTGCCAAGGTCCCCAGCTCATGTTGTTTTCTCCTTTTGCAGTTTCGGTTTGTCGTTGCAATATAGCCGATTCGGCCAAAAAGGTCAACCTCAAGGATCGACGAACGTCAACTTCAGCGTGTCGAAGTCGATTTTGCGGTAGTAGCAGTTGCGCGGCGCGCCGGATGCGTTCTTCGTGTGGCAGATGCCGCCGCGGCAGGGGCGAACCACGTACAGCAGCGAGTTCTGCTCGCAGTTGACGTAGGCCTCGAGGAGATCGAACGTCTCGCCCGAGGTTTCGCCCTTGAACCACAGTTTGTTGCGGCTCGTGGACCACAGCACGAGCTTCCGCTTCGCGAAGGATTCCTTCATCGCGTGCTCGTTCGTGTACGCCACGAGGATCACTTCCTTCGTGTCCGCGTTCTGCACCGCCACCGGAATGACGCCCGGATCGCACGGGGCGTTGCCGCCCGCGCGCGCGTCCGCCACCTGCTTGCCCACCTTCTCGAGTTTCGTGAAGTCCAGCCGCAGTTCGCCCGTCTCTTCGAGTTCGCCCATCGTCCGGCTCCTCAGGCGCCGAGCTGCAGGCGCGCGAAGCGCTTGACCGCCACGGGCGCGCCGATTTCCTTGGAAACCGCCTCGAGGTACTTCTCGACGGTGATGTCGCCGTCCGCGACGTAGTCCTGCTTCAAGAGGCAGATCTGCGTGCAGAACTTGGCGGCCATGCCCTTCTTGATGCCCGCAAGCGCCTGCTCCGGCGGAAGCTTGCCCTTCTGCTCCTTGAGCGCGTTGAGCTTGATCTCGAGCTCGGCGTCGATCTCGGCCTGGGGAACGTCTTCGGGATTCACGTACTTCGGCGCGTTGGCCGCGACGTGGAGGCAAACCATGTGGGCCGCTTCCGCGAGCTTGGGATCGGCCGCCTTCTCGCACGCGAGTTCGACGAGCACGCCGATTTTGCCGCCCATGTGGATGTAGCCCGACACGACGCCCGCGCCCTCGAGCGCGAACCTCTCGGAGCGGCGGATCTTCACGTTCTCGCCCGTCTTCGTGAGCAGCATCTGGTAGTCGTCCTTCAGCGTTTCGGCGATGTCCTTGCCTTCGAGCGCGACCTGGGCGGCCTTTTGGCAGAAGTCCTTGTACGCCTCCGTCTTCGCCACGAAGTCCGTTTCGCAGTTGACTTCGGCGAGGGCCATCGTCTTCTTGTCCGCCGCTTCGGCGAGGGCGACGATGCCCTCCTTGGACTCCTTGTCCACGCGCTTGGCGGCCACCGCGAGACCCTTCTCGCGGAGGAACTTGACGGCTTCCTGCATGTCGCCGTTGGAGGCCTTCAGGGCTTCCTTGCACGCGCCCATGCCGGCCGCGGTGGCTTCACGCAGTTCCTTGATCATCGCAATCGTGATTTCCATTTCGCTAATCCTTTCCCGGTTGTTCTTCGTTCGTGTTCGCGTTCGGCCTCATTCCGCCGCGGGAGCGGCGGCTTCGGCGGCCTTGGCGGCGGCCTCGACCTCGGCGGCCTGGGCCTGGCGCTTGGCGGCGAGATCGGCCTTGGCCTTGTTCTCGGCGGCTTCCTTCGCGGCGCGGGCGGCCTGCTTGACGGCGTTCGTCACGCCGCCGGACTTCTTGACGCGCGGCGCCTTGAGCCCG
>JAKSOX010000176.1 GCA_024405335.1 Kiritimatiellia bacterium | reverse complement strand
ATCATCGACTTCATGGAGTCGGTCATTCCGGCGCCGCGCGCGGAACTCAACAAGTACGCGCCGCGCATGGAAGTGGTGAAGATCCCCGGCGACAAGATCGGCGCGTTGATCGGCAAGGGCGGCGAAACGATTCGCGGCATCTGCGAAACGACCGGCGCCCAGATCGACATCGAGGAAGAGGGCGACTTCGGCGTGGTGTCGATCTTCGCCACCTCCGGCGAGATGATGAAGGCGGCGAAGGACGCGGTGAACGCCGTGACGGCGGAAGCCGAGCCCGGCAAGACCTACGAAGGCACCGTGACGGGCATCAAGGAATTCGGCGCGTTCGTCGAAATCCTCCCCGGCAAGGACGGCCTCTGCCACATCAGCGAGCTTTCCGACAAGCGCGTGCGCGCCGTCGAAGACGTCTGCAAGGTCGGCGACAAGATGCGCGTGAAGTGCCTTGGCGTGGACGACCGCGGTCGCATCAAGCTCAGCCGCCGCGCCGCGATGGCCGAGGCGGACGCCCAGGCGTAAGCCGTTCGTCCGCATGCGAAAAAACGCCGCGCGGCTTCCGTGCGGCGTTTTTTTTTCTGCGAGGCGCGATTTGTGGTTGCATTTGCCGTGAAAATATGTATCATACGCACCAGATGAGCAGAGTTGCGTCGGCGTTCGGCGCGCTGCGAGTCAACACAAAACAAGGACAGAAACATGGCAACTGCTAAGAAGGCTCCTGCTAAGAAGGCCGCCCCGGCGAAGAAGCCGGCGGCGAAGAAGGCCGCTCCCGCGAAGAAGGCCGCTCCCGCGAAGAAGGAGGCGCCTGCGAAGAAGTGCTGCTGCGCGAAGAAGGCGGCCGCTCCCGCGAAGAAGGCCCCGGCGAAGAAGGCCCCGGCGAAGAAGGCTCCGGCGAAGAAGGCTCCGGCGAAGAAGTAATCGCCCTGCGGTTCCCAGAACCGTCGAGCTTGCCCGTGCCGATCGGCGGGCAAGCTCTTTTGCAATTTGGAATCAATGCCGTTTGGGAGTTGTCGGAAGATGGAGGAACGCGACCGCCAATTGCTGCTTGCGCCGTTGCGCGGCGTGACGATCCGCGCATTCCGCGAAACGTTCGCGGCGGCGATCCGCGAGGCCGGCTTCACCGGCGCGGTCGCTCCGTTCGTGCCGGCCAATCCCGGATTCCGCGGCACGGACCGCGTCTTCGCGGACCTGCGGCCAGCGGAGCGTTTCGGTTTGCCGCTCGTTCCGCAGGCGATTTCGAAGGATCCCGACGCACTGCGGCTTTTTCTGGAAGCGTGCAAGGCGCGCGGTTTCGACCGCGCCGACCTGAACGCGGGATGTCCTTTCCCGATGATCGTGCGGCGCGGCCGCGGGTCGGGGCTTTTCAAGGATCCGGATTTGTTCGAGCGCCTCGTGGCGACCGGGTGCGAAACGATGGGTCCCGGAAAGTTTTCCGTCAAGACGCGGCTCGGCCTTTCCGATCCGGACGAGATCTTCGGGATGCTGCCGCGGCTCAACCGCCATCCGCTCGCGAACCTCACGTTGCACGCGCGCACCGCCCGCCAGATGTACGGCGGCGAATGCGACGCCGCGCGCGCTGCGGCCGTGGCGGCCGCCTCCGCGAATCCCGTCGTGTACAACGGCGACGCCGATTTCCGCGGCGGCGCGTTTCCCGCGCGTTTCGCCGGCGTCATGGTGGGGCGGTCGTTCGTGCGCTCGCTCGGCGCGCGCGAGGACGCCGGGGAACTGCTTGCGGACTACGTCGCGCGAAGCCGCGCGGAACTTTCGGGCGACGCGCCCGTGCTCGGACGCGTCAAGGAACTCGTGTCGTATTGGACGGAGTCTTCGCGCGTCTGGAAGCGGCGGTGGAGCGCGATCAAGATCTGCCGTTCGCTCGACGAACTCGCGGCCGCGGTCCGCTGACGGGGGTGTCGCGCGATGGAAATCCTGCACGTCGACATGGATGCGTTCTTCGCGTCGGTCGAACAGCTCGACCATCCCGAATGGCGTGGGCGCCCCGTGATCGTCGGCGCGGGTCCGCACGAGCGCGGCGTCGTTTCCACGTGCAGCTACGAAGCCCGCAAATTCGGCGTCCATTCCGCGATGCCCAGCCGCACGGCGTACGCGCTTTGTCCGCAGGGGATCTTCGCGCCGCCGCGCATGCGCCGCTACCACGAGGTCTCCGACGCCGCGTTCGAGGTGTTCTCGCACTATTCGCCGTTCGTGCAGGGCGTGTCCGTGGACGAGGCCTTTCTGGACGTCTCGGGCACTACGCATCTCTTCGGCGGGCGCGTGGAACTGGCCGAACGGCTGCGCGCGGAAGTCAAGGCGACGTGCGGCGTCACCTGTTCCGTCGGGCTCGCGCCCAACCGGCTGCTCGCGAAAATCGGCTCCGAACAGCGCAAGCCGGACGGTCTCTTCGAGATGCCGTTCGAGCCGGAGGCGATCCGGGCGTTTCTGGCGCCGAAGCCCATCGGCGTTTTGTGGGGCGTGGGCAGGAAGACGGAACGCGTGCTCCAGGGGTACGGCTACCGCACGTGCGGCGATCTGCAGCGCGCGGATCCGCGCTTCCTCGCGCAGGCGCTCGGCGAAACGGCCGCGGCGTCGATCCGCGCGCACGCGTTCGGCGTGGACGATTCCGGATTCGCCGCCGCCGACGCGGCGGAAAAATCGGTGTCGCGCGAGAACACGTTTCCCGAGGACGTGTCGGACCGGGAAACCGTGCGCGCCGCGTTGCTGGAACTCGTGCGCGAGGTGGGGCGGCGCTTCCGCCGCGAACGGCGCTGGGCGCTCACCGCGAAACTCAAGCTGCGCGACGCCGCGTTCGACACGATTTCGCGCCAAACCAAGTTCGAACTCCCCGCGCGCGACGACGTGACGTTCCGCGAAAAGGCGCTGGCGCTTTTCGACGCCGCGTGGCCGGAGTCGGGCGGCAAACCGTGGACCGTGCGGCTGGTGGGTTTCGGCGTGTCGGATTTCACGGAAGAACCCGGCGAGGGCGAGCCGACCCTGTTCGGTCCCGACCCCCGCGTGGCGCTGCGCGAAAAGCGCGAGCGCCTTTCCGACGCGCTCGACGACATCTCCTTGTCGACTGCGGGATTTTGACGGGGCGTTTCCGAAAGGCACGCCGTTGATTTCCGTTTGCCGTTCTGATATACTGTTCGGCGTATGGGGAAAACAAGTTGATCGCGCTGGCGTAACGGGCTGAAATCGTATGAGCATACTCCTGGTGCTGGTATTCTTGGCGGCGTTCTGCTGCAACCGCGTCAAGTGGTTGAAGTCGCGTCCGTGGCTGATCGGCGTCGTCTTCGGCGTTCTCGGAATCGCCGCGGATCCGCTGTTCATGGTCATCAAGGACTGGGGCGGACTCGTCCGCGACGCGCCTCCGATCGCGGCGGCGCTGTACTTCGGTCCGGTCGCGGGCGTCGTGGCCGGCGCGATCGCGGCGACCTGGTCGAGCGTCTTCCCGTCCCAGGCGGCGTCCGTCGTCAACCTCTGGCTTTGTCCCTTCGCGACGCTGCTCACCGCGGTCTACGCGGCGGCGGTCGGCCGGTGGTTTTTCGATTCGAAGCGTCCCGCGCCGGTGCCGGCGGCGATCGTCGCCGCTTTCGGCGAGATCACGCATCTGGCCGTGGACGCGTTCTCCAACACCGCGTCGATGTCGCTGATCGTCGGAATCGGCTACTGGGCGTTCACGAGCGAGGTGGTCGCCTACGTCGTCCTGACCGTGCTGGTGGCGTTCGCCTGCGGCGCGGGCCGCGGCTGGCGGCGGAATTTCCTTTCCGGCACGTCGGTCGCCATGATGGCGTTCGCCGTCGCCTTCGGCCTGTTCGCATGCTACGAGGTCCGCCAGGCGAACGCGCAGGTGGACCTGGAGGTGGACGACGCGCAGCGGCGGCTGGAGCACGACATCGACGACCAGCTCGGCTTCATGCTCCACTGCAATTCAGAGTCGGTCACCGCCCACTTGAAGACCGCGAAACCGCTGCCCGTCGCGCGGATGCGGGAACTCGCGCAGCTCTGCGACGTGGACATCCTCCACGTCGTCGGACGAGACGGCGTGGTTTTGGCCTCGACCGACGAGACGTGCATGGGCTGGGACTTCAAGTCCACGCCCGCGACGTCGCCGTACATGGGACTCGTCGACGGCTCCGCGGCCTTCGTCAAGCAGCGCTTCCGCCACAGCGAGGCGCATCCCGAGATCGTCGCGAAGTACATCGGCACCGGCTTTCCGGACGGCAGCGGCTTCATCCAGCTCGGCTACCTGCAAAGCCGCATGGAGCGGGAGTTCTCCAAGTTCTTCTTCCCGATGCTCGAGGACATGACCGTCGGCGCCAGCGGGTACTAC
>JAKSOX010000175.1 GCA_024405335.1 Kiritimatiellia bacterium | reverse complement strand
CGCTCCTGCGGCGCCTGCGGCGACGATCAAACCCGTGGCGCCGGTCGCGGCGCCCGCCGCGGCGAAAACCGCAACGCCCGTGGCGGCGATCAAGCCCGCGGCTCTCGGCGGCGTCAAACCCCCGACGCTCGGCGGCATCAAGCCCCCAACGCTCGGCGGCATCAAGCCCCCAACGCTCGGCGGCATCAAGCCTCCGACGCTCGGCGGACTGAAACCAGCCGCCGCGCCCGTGGCCGCGCCGCCGAAGGGCGAGCCGTTGAAGCCCACGCCTCCGGCCGCGTCGCTAAAGCCCGTTGCGCCCGCCGCGGCTGCTTCTGCGCCCGCGGAGGCTCCGAAACCGGCGCCCGTTTCGCCGGTGCCGCCGAAACCGATTTCGAAGTCGGCCACGGCCAATTTGAAGAGCGTCACGGGGCCCATTCCAGCCGCCAATCTGCACAAGACGGGCATCATCGCCGAAGGCATCCTGACGCCCGCGCAGCAACAGGCGGCGAAGACGAAAACGTCCCGCATTCCGCTCTCTTCCGCAATCGGCGTGGCGCCTTCCGTGGGCGCGCCCGCCCCGGCGCCCGCCGCGTCTTCGTCTCCGATGAAGACTATCCGTTTGCGCCGTCCGGCCGATCTCGCGAAACCTGCGGCCCCCGCGTCGCCTGCGGCTCCCGCGGCTCCCGCCGCTCCCGCCGCCGCGCCCGCCGCGGATCCGGCCGTGAACACGCAGGCGGCGACGATCGTGTCCACGCCCGCCGCGCCCGCGTCCAGCGACGCGCCGACCTTGGTGATGAACAATCCCACGGCGAAAACTGACGCCGCTGCGACGGTCACGCAGAAGAAGACGCTGAAGCTCCACCGTCCGAGCGGCGTGCAGCTGAAGCGCCCGAGCGTCGGCGGATTGAAACCGCCCGCCTCCGCGGCGCCGGTTTCGCCGTCCGCTGCCAAGACGATGCCCATCCAGGCGGCCGGCGTCGGCGACGGCGACGTGCCGGACATGCCGGCGGACGACGTGGCGGACATTCCGGACATTCCCGAGAACGAGAAGAAGGGCGGGAAGCCCGTCGGAAAGAAAAAGATTTCCAACGGCGAGGAGCCCGCGAAGGCGACGGTCGCCGGCGTGTCGAACGGCGTGGCCACGATGTCCGTGATCGTGACGTTGGCGGCCATGATCGTGCTCGGCGCGTGCACGTGGTTCCTGTTCCGCGAATGCGTCGGTCCGGCGGCCGGTCCGAACGACATGGCGTCGTTCCATTCGGAAACGGACTACCGCGTCAGGTGAGGCGATGCGTCGGTTTTGGGCGTTGGCGCGCACGGCGGCGGTGGAAGTTCTGTCCGAGCCGCTGACCGTGATACTTTTTCTGTGCGCGACGCTCGCCGTGCACGCATTGCCCGCGTTCCATTACCACCAGTTCGGCGAACCCGGGCGGCTGGCCCGCGAATGCGGGCTTTCGTCGTTGCTCGTGTTCGGGCTTTTCTTCGCGGTGCCGGCGGCATCCCGCGCGATCGGCCGTGAAATCGAGTCGGGCACGGCGGCGGCGGCGTTGGCGCGCGCCGTGTCCCGTCCGCTGTTTTTCTGCGCGAAGACGTTCGGCGTTTCGCTGGCGTTCGCGCTGTTCGCCGCCGCGCTCGCGTTGGCGACGGAGACGTCGGCGTATTCCTGCGTGAAGGGCGCGGAATTCGGGCGCAACGAAGGCGTCGTCAACGTCTGGGGACCGGCGTTCGCCGCCGGCGTCGGGTTCACCTCGGTCGCGTTCGCCGCCGCCGCGTTCGTGAACCGTTTCCGGGGCTGGCGCTTCTGCCTGTGGGCGTGCCTTTTGATGGCGTTCGCGCAGGTCGCCGCCGCGGGCGTGGCGTTCGGCCTCGGCGGTTTTTCCGGTTCCGCCTGGGAGAAACTGCCAGTCGCCGGCATCGTCTGGACGTTCGTGGTGCTCGCGGCGGGGTGTCTCGCGTTCACGCAGATGGCGGCGGCGCTGGCGACGCGGCTCAAGGAACCCGGCGTGAACGGGTGCGTGGCGCTCGCGTTGGCGTCGTCGTTCATTTGGCCGGTGCGAGCGGTCGTGCCGGACGTGAACGCGTTTTGGCTGGCGGACGCGCTGACGCCGGCGGGCGGCGGGGCCGTCGCGCCCTGCATGCCGTTGCTGGCGGGCGCGTGTCTGATCGTCTTCTGGACGGTGGCGGGTTCGTGGTTGCTGGAGGGGCGCGATGTCGGATGAATGCGTGATCGAGATCCGGGGTCTCGAGAAGACTTTCCGGGATTTCTGGCTGAAGCCGTTGGCGAAGGCCGTGGCCGGCATCGATTTCGAGGTCCGCCGCGGCGACGTGTTCGGGCTTATCGGGCCGAACGGGTCCGGCAAGTCCACGACCATCAAGATGATCTTGGGCCTGTTGACGCCGTCCGCCGGCACGGTGAAGCTTTTCGGTTTGCCGCCGCGCGCGAAGGCGGCACGCGCGAAGCTCGGCTATTTGCCGGAACTCTCCTATTTGCATCCGTTCCTCACGGCCGAAGAAACCGTGCTCTACTACGCGGGGCTTTCCGGCATGCCGCGCGCCGCCGCGAAAAAGCGCACCGCCGAACTGCTCGCGCAGGTGAAGCTTTCCGCGGCGGCGAAACGGCCCGTGGGCGGTTTTTCCAAGGGCATGGCGCGCCGCGTGGCGATCGCCTCCGCGCTGGTGGCGGATCCGGAACTGCTGGTGCTGGACGAGCCCACGAGCGGTCTCGACCCCATCGGCACGCGCGAAGTGAAGGAACTCATCGCGGATTTGGCCGCGCGCGGCATGACGGTGCTGATCACCTCGCACCAGCTCTTCGACATGCAGGATTTGTGCAACCGCGTGGCGATTCTTTCGAACGGCAAAATCGCCGGCGGCGGCGAGGTGAAGGACATCGTCGAAAAAAGCGCGGACAAGCGGCACGCGCTGGAGGACTACTTTGCGGGCGTCGTTTGAGCTCGAATGGCGCGCGCTCGTGCGCGGGAAGGCGCTGTGGGCGTCGCTCGCGGCCGTGGCGCTCGTCCACTGGTTCGCGCCGGATCTCGTCCGCGGCGACGGCACGGCCGCGGGCGCGCGGGAGATGGGCGTGCGGTTGGCGGCAGGCGGATCCTTTGCGATCGCGCTGCTCGTGACGCTGGCGGCGGGATGCGGGCTTTTCGCGCGCGAACGCGAGTCGAACCGGCTGGGGTTGACGCTCGTGCGGCCCGCGTGCGCGTTCGGCGTGGTCGCCGGGAGGTGGCTGGCGCTGACGCTTTTCGCGGCGGCGCTGCTGGCGTTTTCGGGCGGGCTGCTGTTGTGCCGCGGCGCGTGGACGTCCACGCCGTGCCGGCACCATTTCGCCCCGCGGCTGCCCTCGCCGATGTCCGTCGCGCTGCTGCAGTACGACCGCTACGTGGCGGACGAACACACGCTCGACGCCGTGAAGAAGGCGCCCAAGGGCGCGGTGCTCCAGCATTTGGCGATGAAGGAGAACGAGCGCTACGAAGTGGCTCGGCCGGGCGAGACGCTCGCGTGGGACTTCGGCGCGTTTCCGGCGCATGCCGCGGGCGCGCCCGTGGTGGCGATCCGTTTCGCCGCCTCCTACGACATGCGTCTCGACGTGCGCGGCACGTTCAATTTCCGCGCTTTCGCCGCCGACGTCACGAACAAGACGCAGTCCGTGCTCGAACTGCCGCTCGCGGCGGCGGCCACGAACGCGGGCGAGAAATTGACGTTCGTGAACCGTTCCCCGCAGAACGTGATGGTGCGTCCGCGCCGCGACGTGGAACTGCTGCTGCCCGCCGACTCGTTCGCCTGGAACGATTTGCGCGCCTCGCTCGAGATGCTGTCGATCGCCATGTTCCTCGCGGCGTTCGGGACGTTCCTTTCGTCCTGTCTGTCCAAGCCCGTGTCGCTGTTCACGGCGTTGTCGATGGTGGCGGTGGCGTTGATGGCGCCAGGCGTGGTGGAGCAGTATCCGGACACCTTCGACGCGAATCTGGTCGACAAGGCGGGGTTGGCGATGTCGCGGTTCGTCGCGTCGGTGACGGACGGCTTGGCCAATGCGTCGCCGGTGGAGAGCTTGTCGCAGAGCCGTTGCGTCGAGTGGCGCGGGGCGTTGCGCGCGCTGGCGGTGAACGGTCTGCTGCTGCCGGCGTGCCTGCTGGCCGCGTCGGCGGCGTTGATCCGCCGCAAACCGCGCTGAGAACCATGCGCCGGTTCCGCATTCGGCGAAGTCTGAATCCGTTTGGCACGGACGCATGTCGAGAACGTGCCATAACGTCACACGATTGTCTTGCGTTGGTCGTTGGCACGTCCTTGCTATTGTGAAGGCGGACAAAAACGAAACAGAAATGGAGGCACAACATGAACGATGCAATCAAATGCGGAATGGTCGCGGCGCTGGCGGGTTTGG
>JAKSOX010000174.1 GCA_024405335.1 Kiritimatiellia bacterium | reverse complement strand
AATACGCCAACTGCGCTTCCGCGCCGGACAACGCGCACGCGCAGGCGCACGCGAACCCCAAACGAACCAACTGCTTCATTCCTGTTTCCTTTCCTGAAAAACAACCGTCGGCGCGGTCACGCGGGCCGCACCGACACGGCGTTGAGTTCCACGTGCGGATCGCCGCCGTAGTCGGACACGACGAGTTTGAAACTCGCGTCCACGCGCGGCGACGCCGCGCGGATGCTTTCCGCTTCGCCGCCGTGGCACCACCACGCGACGCGCAACGGCGTGCCCGCGAACGACAACGACAAATGCGCGCCGTCGCGGCCGAACGGACGGGCGTCGGCCACCTGCGCGCCCCGCACGCCGAAGACCGGCTCGGGATTGCCCTCGCCGAACGGCTCGAGCGCGTCGAGGGCGCGCGCCAGCTCCAGCGTGAAATCCTTCCAGTCGAGCCACAAATCCGGCTCGCGGAACGGTTTGCCGCCCGCGCCGGCCGCGCCGGCGCGCTGCGCCGCGCACGCCGCCGCGAACAGCCGCCTGAAATCTTCGAGTTTGCCGGGCTTCAGCGTGAACCCGCCGGCCGCCGCGTGCCCGCCGAAGCGGACGAGCGTTTCGTCCGCGCAGGCCGCGAGCGCGTCGTGCACGTTGCACCCGTCGGCGGCGCGCGCGCTGCCGTGGTCCCCCACCACGATCGCCACGGACACGCCGTAATGCTCCAAAAGCCGCGCCGCCACGATGCCGGCGACGCCCGAACGCAAATCGGGCCGGCCGTACGCCGACGGCTCCGCGGGCACGGCGTAGACGATCGCGCCCGCGGGCGGCGTTTCGCCCACGGCCGCCCGCGCCTGTTCGGCGAGACCGTTCTCCACCGACTTGCGCGTCACGTTGTGCGTGTCCACGATCATCGCCAGGCGGCGCACCTCTTCGCGCGCTTCGGGCGCGTCGGACGCCATCAGCAGATCGTAGGCGTCGTGCGCGCTCGCGACGCGTCCGGCCGCGTTGATCCGCGGACTCAGCAGAAAACCGAAATCGCGCGACTTGGGCTCGCCCGTGCGGCGCGACGCGCGGGCGTTGAGTTCGCGCAGACCGGCCGGCGCGGCGGCGAAACGCGCCAGGGCGTTTTTCACCAGAATGCGGTTCTGGTCCACGAGCGGCATCAGGTCCGCCACCGTGGCCAGCCCCGCCAGCACCAGCAGCGGCGCGCCGAACTTCACGCCGTCGTGCAGACCGCGTTCCGACGCCGCGCTGGCGAGCGCCTGCGCCAAGAAAAACGCGATGCCCGCGCCGCAGAGGTCGTCGCAGCCCGGCGCGGACGCGACCTTGGGATCGACGAGCGCGTCCGCTTCGGGAATTTCCGGCGGCGGCAGATGGTGGTCGGTGACGACCACCGCGACGCCGCGCGCCTTGATTTCGGCGATCTCCCGCTTCGAGCAGATGCCGTTGTCCACCGTCACCACGAGGGCGACGTCGGGATGTTCGCGGAACATCTGCGCCAACGACGCCGCCGTCATCCCGTATCCGTGCGCGAAGCGGTCCGGGATGAACGCTTCGGCCACGGCGCCGAGCTTGCGCAGCGCGGTCACGAGAATCGCGCACGCGCACACGCCGTCGCAATCGTAATCGCCGAAAACCACGATTTTGCGCTTCGCCTGAACGAAGCGCAGAATCGCGTCCACCGCCGCGGGAACGCCGGGAATCGACTCCGCCTTCGCCAGCCGCTTGAGCGACGGATCCAGGAAAGCGGGCCGGTCCTCCGGCTTGACGCCCCGCAGGGCGAGCAGTTTCTCGACGATCGAATCGGGTTCCATCGGCGCGTATTCCGTCACGCCGCGGAACTCAGTTCGCTTCGGCGACCAGCGGACCCGCGAGTTCCTTCAGGAAGAAGAGCTTGCCGGGGAGCGTGGGAATGTAGGAGCTCGTCACGAAGCGCGAAGGCCCGAAACGGAGCGTCATCCAGAAGCTCATGCCCTGCCACTGCATGCCGCGGCCGAGCGTGCCGTCCGCACCGCCGATCGCGTAGTCGGCCTTGAACATGATGCCGGGGCCCATCGTGTTCGCGCGGCACGGCACGAGCGTCGTGCGGCTCTTGAACGAGGTGAGCGCGTTCTGCTCGATCGTGAGCGGATGGAGCTTCACGCCGATGCGGTAGGGCTGCTCGAGCCATTCCTTGTCGCTCTTGAACTCGGCGCCGATCATCGGCTCCCAGAACGCGATGTGGCACATGCGGCCGATGCCGTACACGAGCACGAGCTTCGCGCCTTCCGCCTTGAGGGCGGCGATTTTCCCGGGATAGGTGGGCAGGTTCTTCTTCGTCGCGAAGTTGCGGTGGTCGACGGGAACCGTGAGCTTGCCGAGCGGATTGTAGAACGCCTGCTCCATCGCGAACTGGAAGGACGCGTCGCCCACGAGCGTGTTGCCCTTGCCGTCCGCCCACTCGTCCATGTTGAAGCACCACACGTGCTCGCAGGAGACGTTCCATTCCTTGAGGAAGTACACCGCCCACTTGTACATGCCCATCGGGCCCACGGGGAGGATGAACGCGATCTTGCGGCCGGCGTCCTTCGCCTTCTTGATTTCGTTGGCGATTTCGTGGCCCATCTTGACGTCGAATTCCTTGACGTCCTCGCACGGGATCGGCGCGAAGTCCTTGTTCCAGAACTTCTGCGGCTTCGTCGCGTCCTCGGGCTTGTTCGAGCAGCACTTGTCGATCTTCTTCATGTCCCACCCTTTTGGATAGAACCCTTCCAGCAGCGACCCTTTCACGGTCGAATTGAAGTCCATTTTCGCGTTCCTTTCTTTTCGTTGTTGTTGTGTTTGTTGTCCGTCAAATCGTCATGCCCGTGCCCTTTTCGGCGGCCGAGGTGTCGAATTCGAGCTTCGACATGTCCATGTCCACCAGGCCGAGCGCGGGCGTCGTCTTCCACGCGCCGCGCGTGAAGTCCGGCGCCTTCACCGGCTTGGACCCGGCGCGCACGGACGTCTCGGTGAGCTCGCACAGCGAACTCCACGCCGCGAGGTCGTACACGTTCTGGTCGAGCGGTTCGCCGTTCTGCAGGCAGTAGGCCCAACGCAGATCCATCAAATAGTCCATGCCGCCGTGACCGCCCACCTTCTTGGCGATTTCGCCGGCCGTGCGGAACAGCGGGTGCATGTACTTCGCGCGCATTTCCTCGACCGTCTTGGCGTCGAAATACGCGTGGACGCCCTCGCCCGGCTTCGACTCCCAGCCGAAGCGGCAGTAGCAGCCGCTGCGCACGGGGTCGGCGTACGGGTCCTTGCCCTCCGGATCGGGGAACTGGATGCCCTCGAAGCAGCCCTTGGTGCCGGTGATGCGGTTGATGCGGGAGTAGCTGCGCGGCGAGGCGACGTCGTGCTGGACCATGATGGAACGGCCGAGCGCCGTCTTGATCATGGTGACGTTCATGTCGCCCATCGCGGGGTTCTCGTCCTTGCCCGACACGGCCTTCGCGTAGGCGATGGAACTCGCCGCGTTCGATTCGAGCGACGTGAGGTAGTCGAACCGGTCGCCGCGGTTGATGCCGAGGTACTGGCACACGGGCCCGAGGCCGTGCGTCGGATAGCGGTTGCCCTTGTGGAAGTCGTTCTCCAGCTTGCGCCAGCGCTCGATCGAACCCGGCTTGGAGGCGTAGAGGCCGCGCAGGTCGTGGATGTACGCGCCTTCGCCGTGCACGAGATCGCCCAGAAGTCCCTGGCGGCACAGGCTCAGCGCGAGCAGTTCGGCTTCGCCGTAGCAGCAGTTCTCGAGCATCATGCAGTTGAACTTCGTGCGTTCGCTCGTCTCCACGAGATCCCACGCTTCGTCCACCGTGAGGCAGCCGGGCACTTCCACGAACGCGTGCTTGCCGCATTCCATCGCGTACTTGGCGATCGGCGCGTGCAGCGCCCAGGGCGTGACGTTGTACACCGCGTCGATCTCGCGGTTCTGGCAGAGGTCGCGCCAGGCGTTCTCGCCGAAATAGCGCCACTTCGGCTCGGGGCGCTTCTGCTCCTTGCACCAGGCGACGTACTTGTCGATCTTCTCCTGGACGATTTCGCACACGGCCACCACGTCCACGCCGGGCACGCCGTTCAGGCGCTGCGCGGCCCACGTGCCGCGGGCGCCGAGGCCCACCACGCCCACGCGGATGCGCTTGAGCTTGGGAGCCACGTGGCCCTGCATCGCGCCGCCCGCGCCGAAGCCGAAGTTGTTGCGCGCGCTCGAACAGCCCGCCGCCGCCACCATCAAGCCGGCGAACGCCGCGCCCGTGAGGAAATCCCTTCTCGTTTCCATTGCCGTCCCTTTCTTTTACGGAAGCAGCCGCTTCGTCGTCCCCTTCAAATACGCCTTGCACATCTTGAAGCCCTCGGCGTACTCGGCCCCGCACTGGTAGCCGC
>JAKSOX010000173.1 GCA_024405335.1 Kiritimatiellia bacterium | reverse complement strand
GACGCGGAAGTGCGCGTGTTGCCGTCGCCGAAGGATTTGGGCGGCATCATCCGCAAGGTGCAGTCCACGTCGGTGGCGTATCCGCTCAAGCAGTTGGCGTATCTTTTCCTGGACAATCCCGCGTCGTGCCTCGTGAAGGTCACGCCCAGGGACGCGACGCTCCGTTTCCACACGTGCAAGGCGTGCGGGTTCGCGTCCTTCTCCGAGCAGGACCTCGAAGCGCATCTCGTCGCGGCGCACCTGGGCGACTATTTCGCGTGCGAGGAAGTCGAGTGCGAACCGCCGAAAGGATCTTTCGCCTGCGTGGCGAAATGCGGTTTGACGGGCGAACTCCTCGGGCCGCCCAACCTCCACGGCTTCGACGCGAAGGTGCGCGAGATGATCCGCACGCGTTTCCCGGGCATGCCTGAATCCGCGTACCGCGCGCGCATCGAGATGGTGCGCGACGCCGAGGCGGTGGAGCAGTGGCGCGCCAGTTGCACGAAGAAGACGGTTTACCGGCTGAAGGGCGCCGCCGCGCCCGCGGCTGAAGGAGAAGAACCCGCGCCGAATCCCGCGCTCACGCGGGAGCAGGCCGAAGGCGAATTCCGGCGCACGATGCTGCCCGCTCTCAAGGCGACCGAAAAGTCGGCCGTTATGCCGGCCGAGATGGCGCTCAAGACGGCCGACCGCGCGCTGCTGTTCGCGGTGCGCGACGCGTTGGCGAACGAACGCCGCTTCCCGAAGGATCTCGTGTTCGCGTTGCGCGGCGCGTTCCACCACCGGAAACTCAACTTCTTCCGGGCGAACGACCAGCGCGGTCCCGAATTCGTGTGCGGCGCGAAGCCCTCTCCGCTCGACCGCGAACACGCGATCGCGGAATTGGGCGATCTCGTCGCGTTCGTCGAGGCGCATCCGTTCTGCACCGTGTCGCAGCTGTCGCCGGAACAGCGCAAGCATCTGGCGTGGCTGGTGGAAAAGGGCCATCTCGTGCAGTATTTCAACGGCGTGCTGGCCATGCCCGAGACGCACCCCAAGTACCGCGGCGGCGCGCCGCGACCTGCGGTGCCCGCGAAGAAAGAGGCGGCGCCAGAGGATCCCGAGGCGCCCGCGGCCGAGGAAACGCCCGTCGCGGAAAGCACTCCGGTCGCCGAGGCGCCCGCGGCCGAAGAAACGCCCGTCGTGGCGGAAGAAGCGAAGCAAGAAGAAGGAAAAGAAGGAAAAGAAGGATGAAGCTGCCGGTCAGTTGGCTGAACGAATTCGTGAAGGTGGACGACGTCCCCGTGGCGGAGCTCGCGGAAAAGCTCACGCGCGCGGGGCTGCAGGTTGAAGGCATCGAGACGACGGGACCCGCGCCGCTGTGCGACGAGATCGTGGTGGGCGAAGTGCTCACGTGCGAACCGCACCCGAATTCCGACCACATGCACGTGTGCACGGTGTCGGACGGCAAGGAAACGGTGCAGGTGGTGTGCGGTGCGCCGAACTGCCGCGCCGGGCTCAAGAGCGCGTTCGCGAAAATCGGCGCGTTCATCCCGGACGGTGAATTCAAAATCAAGAAGGGCAAGTTGCGCGGCGTCGAATCGTTCGGCATGCTCTGCAGTTCGGCGGAGCTCAAACTGCCAGGCGGCGACCACGACGGCATCATGGAGTTCCCCGCGGAGACGCCCGTCGGCGCGTTCGTGCGCGACGTGATTCCCGGCGAGAAGCCCGAAACCGTTTTCGAGATCGAAGTCACGTGGAACCGCCCCGACGCGTTGAGCGTGATCGGCATCGCGCGCGAATACGCCGCGATTCTGGGCCGGCCCCTGAAAACGCCCGCCGTGGATTTCGTCGAGAGCGACGTGGACGTGAACGACGAAGTGAAGGTGTCGGTCCAGGATCCGGTCAAGTGCCCTCGCTACACCGCGCGCGTGGTGACGAGCGTCAAGGACGGCCCGTCGCCCGCGTGGATGGCGAAGCGGCTCGAACTCTGCGGCGTCCGTTCGCTGGGGCTGGTCGTGGACGTCACGAACTACGTGATGCTCGAATGCGGGCAGCCGCTGCACGCATTCGACTACCGCACGCTCGCGGGCCGCGAAATCGTGGTGCGCACGGCGAAGCCGGGCGAGACGATGAAAACGCTGGACGGCGTCGAGCGCAAGCTCGACGAAAAAATGCTCCTCATCTGCGACGCGGAGAAGGCGAGCGCCGTGGCGGGCGTGATGGGCGGCGAAGATTCCGAAATCGCCGCCGGCACGGACCACGTGCTCATCGAGTCCGCGCTGTTTGAGCCGACCACCGTGAAGCGCACGGCCACGAAGCTCGGCCTCGCGACGGAAGCGAGCTACCGCTACATCCGCGGCGTGGACAAAGATCTCGCCGACTGGGCGTCGCGGCGCGTGGCGCATCTGCTGCAGAAGCACGGCGAGGCAGTGGTGGCGAAAGGCGTCGTGGACGCCGACGCCCGCGCGCTGCCGCTGAACGCGGATGTGACGCTCGACTTCGGCCGCGCGCGCAAGCTCATCGGCATCGCCGTCGAAAACGACGAAATGGTGCGCTGGCTCAAGGCGCTGGGTCTCGTGGCTCGCCACGACGCCGAAGGCAGGAGCTGGGCGAACGACGCGTCGGAGACGTTCGGCGTTCCGAGCTGGCGCTGGGATCTCCAGCTTGAGGCGGACCTCGTCGAGGAGGTCGCCCGCCTGCACGGGCTGGACAACATCCCGGACACGATGCCGTCCGCGCCGAGCGTTTCGCCGCTTTCGGACGCGCCGTTCCGCGCGAAGGAGAAGGCGCGGAGCGTGATGACGTCGCTCGGGTTCTTCGAGGCGATGCACTATTCGTTCCTGTCGCAGGGCGAACTGGACGCGTTCGACGCGCGCAACGCGGCGGAACGCCTGCCGTTGCCAGATCCCGTGAGCGCCGAGTACGGCGTGTTGCGCGATTCGCTGTTGCCGCAGCTTTACCAGTCGCTTGGCCGCAACGCTTCGCACCAGCTCGAGGAAGGCAAGCTTTTCGAAATCGGCCGCGTTTTCGCGAAGGGCCCGAAAGAGTCCGAGAAAATCGCGCTGGGCTTTTTCGGCCCCGTGGGCCGCGGCGCGCTCGACCGCGTGAAGGCGGTCTCGCCAGAAGAGGCGCTTTTGTGGATGAAAGGGGCGGTCGCGGAGTTGACGCGCCAGCTCAAAGTCGGCAAGACGGACTTCCGCGCGGCCGAGCATCCCGCCTTCGCGGCGGCGCTCGAAGTCGTCGTGAACGGCCGCGGCGTCGGCGTGTTGGGCGTCGTGTCCGACAAGCTTCGCCATCCGTTCCGTTTGACCACGCAGATGGCGCTCGCCGAACTCGATTTGGCGCCGCTGTTGAAGCGGGTGGACGCGGTCGGCAAAATCGCGCCGGTGCCGGCGTATCCGATGGTCGTGCGCGACGTCGCGTTCGTGGCCGGCGCCGACGTCACCCACGAGGCGGTGGTGAAGTGCATCCGAAAATCCGCGCCAAAGGAGTTGACGGGCGTCAGGATTTTTGATATCTTCCAGTCCAAAGAGCTCGGAAAAGGAAAGCGCAGTTTGGCGTATTCCCTCAGTTTCCGGTCGCCAGACCGGACGTTGACGGACGACGAGGTGAATGGCGCGTTCCTCCGCATCGTGGAGGCCCTCAAGGGCAACCTCGGCGTGGAAGTCCGGGACAATTGATCTTTGTACACGTCGTGGGCCCTGTTTTGCACGCGGATTCGGCAGTTTATTTCTCTGACCTTCACTTTTGAAAGGGAGCTTGAACGCGGCAATCTCAGGAATGTCGACTAAGGCGCCTGCTTGGAACACGAGGTTCCAGGGGTTCTGCGCTACGGCAAGACGGGGCTTTTTTCATTTAGGGGATGAGTTGGTGTTGTTGAAGAAAACGATAGTGACGTTGGCGGCGGTTCTCGGTCTTGCGGCCGCGGGCGCGTTTGCGGCGCCCGCGCGGGCGTCTTTCGAGAAGGTTCCGCTTGAGGCCAAGCGCGCGCTCGGGGCCACCGTGGGCAAGCCCATCATCAAGGGCGTCGTTTTCCTGAACGGGCATTTGGTCGATTTCGGCGCCAGCTGCCAGGTCGTGCGGTCGGGCACGGCCATCTACTTGCGGCAGAAGAAAGGCGAGAAGAAGGTCGATCTGCAGGTGACGCCGCCGCTCAAGCCGTGGAATGCGTTTCTCGAGACGCAGGACTCCTCCGTGGTGGCGGCCGTCGAGGAAGAAGCGCCCGCGCCGGTCGTCGAGGCGCCGAAGCCGAAAGCCGAACCCAAGCCGGAGCCGGTCGTCAAGAAGCCGGCTCCGAAGCCGAAGTCGGAGGAAGAGGACGCCGACGATTTCTTCGATGACGACGACGGCGAGGACGAAAACGCCGCCGCGAAGCCGGAGCCGGAGTCCAAAGTGGCGGACGCGGAAGAAGTGGTGGAAGAGGAGCCGGCGAAGCCCGAGGC
>JAKSOX010000172.1 GCA_024405335.1 Kiritimatiellia bacterium | reverse complement strand
AGGAGAAACCGAAATGGCGACGAAGAAAGTCGAAAAGTTGGCGATCGATGGCGGCAAAAAGGTGTGGGACAAGGGCTTTCCGCAGTGGCCGCAGTTCGACAAGAAGACGGACAAGAAGGTGCTCGACATCCTCCATTCCGGCAAGGTGAACTACTGGACCGGCCCGATCGGCATGCAGTTCGAAACCGCGTGGGCGAAGTGGCTCGGCGTCAAGAACGCCGTCTCGGTTTCCAACGGCACGGCGGCGCTGCACGTCGCGCTCACGGCGCTCGGCGTCGGCTCGGGCGACGAGGTGATCTGCACCAGCTACTCCTTCATCGCCTCCTCGTTCTGCGCGCTGCAGTGCGGCGCGCTGCCCGTCTTCTGCGACGTCGGGACGGACCACCTGCTCGACCCCAAGAAGATCGAGGCGGCCATCACGAAGCGCACGAAGGCCATCGTGGTCGTCCACCTCTACGGCATGGTGGCCGACATGGATCCGATCATGAAGATCGCCAAGAAGCACAAACTCTTCGTGATCGAGGACTGCGCGCAGTGCTTCGGCGGCGTGTACAAAGGCAAGAAGGCCGGCACGATCGGCACGGTGGGCTGCTTCTCGTTCTGCCAGTCCAAGCACTTCACCACGGGCGGCGAAGGCGGCATGGTGTGCTGCAACGACGACGACCTCGCCTGGGAAATCCGCTCGGTGCGCGACCACGGCTACGACGTGCGCGCGAAGCTCAACCTCCTCAAGATGGAAGGCAAGCAGCTCTACATCCACCGCCGCGTGGGCTACAATTTCCGCATGACGGAAATCCAGTCCGCCATCGGCCTCGGCGAACTCCAGCGCTTCGACAAGTGGAACCTTCCCCAGCGCAAGAAGCTCGGCAAGGCGCTGATCGCCGGCCTCAAGGGCCACCCGCTGATCAAGTACATGCCGGTGGACACCCCGGAGCGCCAGAACTCCTTCTGGCTCGTGCCGTTCGTGCTGGACACCTCCAAGCTGAAATGCACGATGAAGGAATTCATCGCGGCCGTCCAGGCCGAAGGCGCCTGCGCGTATTCCGTGTTGTGGCCCGAGATGTACAAGGAAGAGGCGTTCGCCAAGCAGAAGGGCTTCGGCACGGCCGACTATCCGTTCAAGGATCCGGCCCACCGCAAGATCGACTACACGAAGTTCAACTGCGAAATGGCCAACTCCATGGCCGACGCCACGATCTCCTTCTGGACGCATCCGACCTACACGCTCGCCCACATCAAGGCGGACGTCAAGGCGTTCAAGAAGGTCGCCGACGCGATGATGAAGTAAGCGGATTCCGCGGAAAGGAAGAAAGACGATGGACACCAACAGACGTGATTTTCTGAAGGGTACGGCGTGGATGGGCGCGGCCGCGGTCGCCGCCGGCTGCATGAGCGACGGCGCGAAGCTGTCGCTCGGCGCGGGCACGATGCAGGGCTTCGCGCCCAAGGCGCTCAAGAAAATCCGCGTGGGCGTCGCCGGCCTCGGCATGCGCGGCCCCGGCGCGGTCCACCGTCTTTCCGCCATCCCCGGCGTGGAGGTCGCGGCGCTCTGCGATCTCCACGCCGAGCGCGTGGCCATCCAGCAAAAGTGGCTGAAGGACAACGGCAAGCCGGCGGCGAAGGAATACGTCGGCAAAACCGCCTACAAGGCGATGTGCGACAGCGACCTCGACGTGATCTACAACGCCACGTCCTGGGACATGCACGTGCCGATCGCGCTCTGCGCGATGGACCACGGCAAGCACGCGCTCGTGGAGGTGCCGTCCGCGACGACGCTCGAGGACTGCTGGGCGCTCGTGGAGACGTCCGAGCGCACGAAGCGGATCTGCATGCAGCTCGAAAACTGCTGCTACGGCGAAACGGAAATGCTCTGCCTGAACCTCTGCCGCAAGGGACTCCTCGGCGAGCTGGTGCATGGCGAAGGCGCGTACATCCACGACCTGCGCAGCTTGTGCTACCAGGATCCGATCGTCGACAAGCCCTGGGGCGGCTCCGGCTACAACAACTACTGGCGCCTGCGCCACAACGTGAAGCACAAAGGCAACCAGTACGAGACGCACGGCCTCGGCCCGATCTGCCAGAACATGAACGTCAACCGCGGCGACCGTTTCGACTACCTCGTTTCGCTCGAGTCCAACCAGTTCAACTTCGAGGCCTACGGCAAGGCCGTGGGCGACGCGCAGTGGAAGAAGGATCTGCGCGTGGCGATGGGCGACATGAACACCACGCTGATCAAGACGGTCCTCGGCCGTTCGATCATGATCCAGCACGACGTGTCTTCGCCACGTCCCTACAGCCGCATCAACAAGACGACCGGCACGTTGGGCATCTTCGCGGACTATCCCTACCGCGTTGCGCTCGCGAAGAAGCCGGGCGACCCGTGCCATTCGTTCTTCGGCGAGAAGGAGGCCGAAGCTGTCCGCCAGGAGCACATGCACCCCCTGTGGAAGCGCGCCGGCGAATTCGCCAAGAAGGTGGGCGGACACGGCGGCATGGACTTCCTCATGGATCTGCGCTGGTGCTACTGTCTGCAGAACGGGTTGCCGTTCGACTTCGACGTGTACGACCTCGCGGCCTGGTGTTCGCTGGGCGAGCTCACCGAGAAGTCCGTGCGCAACCGCTCCTGCTCGATGGACGTGCCCGACTTCACGCGCGGCGGCTGGAAGACGGCGAAGCCCCTCGGCATCGTGGACGTCGATCTCGCGAAAATGGGCGACTGGGGCGACGCCAAGAAGGACGCCACCGCGTTGAGCGTGTGAGGCAGGAAATGGCGAAACCCCTGAACGTCGTAGTCTGCGGCAGCCTGGTCCCCGATCCGCTCCAGACCCTGGAGCCGGTGGCGACGCCGCAAGGTCCCGCCCTCAAGAACGAAATGATGCTGCCCTCGACGCTCGATCCGTGGGCGGCGTGCGCGCTTTACGAAGCCGCCGCGCTCGCGAAGACGCGCCCCGGGTCCAAGGTGACGCTCGTCGCCGTGGGTCCGAAGGCCAAGCTCCAGCAGCTGATGATGACGGTTGCGCAGAAGGCGCCGTTTTCGCTGGTGGCGGTGAACGCCCCGGCTGGCGGCTTCACCGACGCCGCGATGACCGCGCGCGCCCTGGCGGCGGCGATCGGCGCGTTGCCCGAAAAGCCGGACTTGCTGTTCGGCGGCTGCGCTTCCGCCTCCCGCGACGCGGGCGTGACGCTGCAGTTCGCGGCCGAGCTCCTCGGCATCGCCGAGTTCTTCAACGCGGTGGACGAGCTGAAAGTCGCGGACGACGATTCGTTCACCGTGAAGGAGCGCGTGGAAGGGGGCCAGTACCTCGTGTCCACGTGCCGCGGCTTCCCGGCGGCGATCGGCTGGGCCACGGGCAACCTGCCGGAGCCGCCGAACAACCCGCAGGTGGGCATGGCGAACATGCGCGCGATCATGCCGGCGCTCATGAAGGCGCAGGCGGCCGAAGTCACCACGGGCGGCATTTCGTACCTCAAGGCGGAAACGCCCGCGTCGAAGCGCGACACCGTGGTGAAGAAGGACATGTCCGCGGACGCGATCGCCCAGGAGCTCGCGGCCTGGATCAAGGGTTGAGGGGGGATTTCCGATGACGATCAAGGCGTTTCAGGTTTCCGGCAACGGCATCCACGCGCAGGACGTGCCCGTCTTCGCGGCGGCGATCCAAAGCGCGGACGTGGTGCTTTTCCCGGGCAATTCCCGCGTGAAGCGGTCCGTGCCCGCGGCCGCGTTTCGCGCCGGCGCGGCGGTGGACACCAACGTGGTGGACCTCGCGCTCGACGGCGACAAGCTCGTGGTGCAGCGCTGGGCGTACCGCCAGCGCATTCTCACCGCCTTCACGCGCGAAGCGCGCCCGTGGGCGGTGGTGGTGGATCCTTCGCTGTTCGCGGACGCATGCGCGAAACTCGGCGTGGCGGCGGAAGAACTTGCCATGGACGCTTCGGCGCCCACGCGCACGACGCCCGACGGTCTCGTCGCGGCGGGCGCCGGCGGCGAATCCACGATCAAGCCCGATTCCCCGCTGCTTTTCGTGGCCGGCGCCGGCTGGACCAAGAAGCAGGCGGACGGCGCGCTCCATCTCGACGACGCGGCGGACGCGATCAAGGGCTTCCTCGCGAAGTCCGGCGCGTCGCTCGGCTCCTCGAAGTCCTTGGTGGACATGCCCGAGGCGGCGGCGAAGTTCACGTTCATGAGCCACATGAACCAGGTGGGGCAGACGGGTTCGACGCCGCGCCACGCGAAGGGCCTCTCGACCTGCTGCCACGGCGAAGAGCCGCACGTGGTGGGCTGGCGTTTCGTGAACGAACGCCGCGCGGTGAACCTCGACGCGAACTGCGGCTGGGCCCAGGGCAAGGCCGACGTCCTTTACGTCGCCGACGCCTTCGAGGTCGTGAAGAAACTCAACGAAATCCTTTGACG
>JAKSOX010000171.1 GCA_024405335.1 Kiritimatiellia bacterium | reverse complement strand
GCCTCCAGAACAACTCGTTCTGCGCGGCGAACATGAACGCCCACCACATGTACCGGCTGCACGTTCCGTACTTCCACGTGCACGCCGAGCCGGGCACGCCGGACGCGGCGGAGAAACTGGCGAAGGCGATCAACGTCGCGCGGACGATGAAAGTCCTGCACGAGATGCGCATCGGCCTGATCGGCGGCCGCGTTCCCGGCTTCTACACGAGCTGCTGCTCGGAGATGCTCCTTCGCCGTCTGCTCGGACCCGAGGTCAAGCTCGTCACCGAACACGAGGTGTTCACCGTCGCCCGGAACCTGACGGACTCGGAACTCGCCCAGGCCAAGAAGGAAATCCTCGAGGACTCTCCGTGCCATCCGACGGACGGTCCGAAGGGCGACCAGTTCGAAAAGGCGGCTCGGCTCTACGGCGCGATCGTCAAGACGAAGAAGAAGTTCATGGTCGACACGCTTGCGATGCGCTGTTGGCCGGAGGTGATCCTGAACGAATTCTACGGCATCGCGGTTTGCTCAACGATGGGGCACCTCACGAACCACGGTCATCTCTGCGCCTGCGAAGGCGACGTGTACGGGGCGGTGATGATGCGCATCGGCCAGGAGATATCGGGCGAAAAACCGTTCTTCTGCGATCTCATCGTCTGCGAGGGCGACTACGGCGTCGCCTGGCACTGCGGCGCGGCGCCGTGTGCGCTCTGCAAGGAAGGCGCGGAACACGCGCTGCGCTGCTCGGCCACGGTCGAAGGCGGCGGCGTCAAGGGCGTGACGAACGAATTTCCGCTCAAGCCCGGCCGCGTCACGCTCGCCCGGCTCGGCGAGAAGCGCGACGGCGACGGTTTCCGCATGCTCGTGTGCACCGGCACGGGACTCGACACGGATCTCTTCGTGCGCGGCAATCCGCTCAAGATCAAGTTCGACGCGGGTTGCGAAGCGGTCCGCGACGAGGTGATCGAGAACGGGTGGGAGCACCACTACGCGCTCATGTACGGCGACCACGCCGACGAATTGAAAGCGCTTTGCCGCAATCTCGACGTCGAGATGCACCTCGTGAAATGACACTGCAACACCGGCAAAGGAGAATGCAATGAAGAAGATCGTTTTCGCTTGCCTGACAGGCGCCGCGGCCCTTGCGTGGGGCGGCGAAACGTGGGACGTGGTGGTGGTGGGCGGCACGGTGCGCGCCGTCGAGGCCGCCGTGGCCGCGAAGAAAGCCGGCGCGAAGACGCTGCTCGTGGCGCCGCGGCCTTTTCTGGGGGACGACGTTTCGGGGCGGTTGCGCCTCGACGCCTACGAGAACCGCGAGCCGGACCGGTTGCCCCACCATTTCAAGCTGACGCGCACGTGCAAGGACGCGCCGAAGCAATGGCGTAACGACGACGTGTCCGGCCTGCCGCTGGCGACGCTCACGCCCAATTACGACAAGTTCCGCCTGAACACGCTGCTCCTGTCGAACGGCGTGCCGTTCCGCGCCGGAACCGCGGTGGCGCGCGCCGTGGGCGGCGGAAAGACGCCGCATCTGCTGGAGACCTGGAATCGCTCCGGACGCGGCGAAATCGCGGCGCGCGCGGTGGTGGACGCCACGGGCGAACCGTATCTTTCCGAAAAGCAGGGCGTCGCGTTCGCGCCGTTCAAACCCGGCAGGCGGCGTTTTTGCCGCTACGTGCTGAACGGCGAAAAGCCGTCCGCGCCCGGACTCGCGGTGGACGAATTCCAGAACTGCTACTGGGCCGTCATTCCCGGGTGGGACGTGCGGGCGCCCACGAACTTCCCGAGTTTCTTCCCGGCGCAGCTTTACCGCTGCACGGCGGAATTCGATCTCGCCGACGATTCTCCGTTGGCGTTGGCGCGCGTCGACGCGGCGTTCCGGAATCTCACCTTCGGGCCGCTGCAGGTCGACGCGGGCGACCGCTGCTGGCCGGTCGAGCCGTTGCGTCCGCCGGCGGAAGACGGCGGGAAGGCCGCGGCCGCTCGCGGGTGGTTCTGGTGCGCGGAAGGCGACGCCGAACGCGTCGCCGCGCAGGCGGCGGCGTTCGCGAAAGCGCATCCGGCGGCCGACGGCGAACGCGGCGACGTGATCGACGCGCCGGACGAATGGCCGGTTCTGGCCACGGCGGACGTGGTGGTGGCGGGCGGCGGCACGTGCGGCTCGCCGGCGGCCATCGCGGCGGCGCGGGCGGGCGCGAAGGTGGTGGTGTGCGAATTCCACTTCAACCTCGGCGGCACGCAGACGACGGGCCTTCTCGGCAAGTACTGGGACGGCAACCGCGTGGGCTTCACGCAGGAAATCGACGCGGGGGTCAAGAAACTCGGCTCCATTCTCAACCAGACGAAAGCGGAGTACTACCGCCGGGAAATCGAAAAGGCCGGCGGCGCGATCCTGTACGGCGCGCGCGTGGTGGACGCGGAATTCGCGGGCGCGGACGCGAAGGGCCGCAAGATCGTTTCCGGCGTGCGCGTCGTCACGGCCGACGGCCGCAAGGGGTCGATCCGCGCGAAGGTCGTGATCGACGCCACGGGCAACGCGGACGTCGCGGCCGCGGCGGGCGCGCCGACCTTTTTCGGCTCGGGCCGGCCGGAAGCGCCGATCCTCCAGGGCGCGAGCGTGAGCTGGCGCGATTTGGCGACGTCCGTTTCGAACTGCGAGGTCACCTTCGCGGACGACACGGACGCGGAGTCCATCCGCCGCGCGTTGTGGCAGACGCAGCGCGACTACGGCACCTACCGCTGGGATCTGGCGCCGTTCCTGGGGTCGCGCGAACGGCGGCGGATCGTGGGCGATTTCGTGGTCCGCACGCACGACATGGCGCGCGGCCGGAAGTACCGCGACACGGTGGCGGTTTGCGTGGCGGGGCAGGATTCGCACGGCGTGTTTTCGGACGACGTGCTCTTCTTCACCACCATCAGCGGCGGGCGGCGCATTTCCGCGCCGGTGCCGTACCGGGCGTTCTTCCCCAAGGGCCTTTCCGGAATGCTGGTGACTGGTCTCGGCATTTCCGCCGAACGCGACGCGCTGGCGGTGATGCGCATGCAGGCCGATTTGCAGAACGAAGGATACGCGGCCGGACGCGCGGCGGCGACGGCCGCGCTCGCGGGCGTGGCGCCCGACGCGATCGACGTGCGCGCGCTGCAGCGGCACCTCGTGGAAAAGGAAATCCTGCCCGCGGACGTGCTCGGCGACGAAGACACGCCGGCGCTTTCCGCCGCGGAGCTGAAGGCGCTGGTGCCGCAGGTCTGCTGCGCCACGAACGACAATCTCGACGGAGTCTGGGAATTCTTCGCCGCGGGCGACGCCGCGAAGGGCGTGGTGGCCGAGTTGGCGCGCAAGCCGCCGTACGCCGCCGGCACGCCCGAAGCGCGCCATTTCGCCATGCTCGCGGCGGCGACGGGCGTCGCGGGATGCGAAGCGGAGCTGGCGAATTGGCTGGCGACGCCGCAGGGAACGAACCTCTGGGACGCGGGCCGGTCGAGCGCCATTTGCTACGGGCCGCGCTTCTCCTTCAAAGACGAGGCGATCATCGCGCTCGCGCGCACGAAGTACGCGCCGTTCGGCCCGAAGCTGGCGGAAATGATGCGCGCGCTGCCGGACGACGCCGACTACTCGCACTTGCGCGCCATCGCGATCTACCTGGACGCCGTTCCCGAAAAGGCCTGCGCTCCGGAACTCGCGCGCATCCTCAAGTGCGTGAAGGGGCACGCACAGGCGTTTTCCGATTCCGAGATGCCGAAGTTCCCGAAGAAACGGATCCATCCGCCGGCCAAGGAACTGATGGTCGCGCGCGCGCTGTTCCGGTTGGGCGACGTGGACGGACTCGCGAAGTCCGTGCTCGAGAGCTACCGGAACGAGCCGGTGAAGGTGTTCGCCGATTTCGCCGCCGCCGCATTGCGCGGCGAATGACGGCGACGGCGCGGACGCTGTATGCGATCGGCAGGGGCTCGCCGTGCCGCAACCGCGGCATTCGGGAGGCGTGGATGGACGGCGCGACCGACATCTCCGGACGTCCTCGCGTCTTCAACGGCAGCCCCGACGTCGGCTGCTACGAGAACCAGTCCGGCGGCATGGTGATAATCGTGAAGTAGTCGTGTGGCCGGCGGGGTGCCTGAGGAGGCTGCGCGTTTTAGGCTGAAATCGTGCCAGGGCTAAGTTAGCGCGCGCGCGGCGTTAGACTGAAATCGGCCGGATTCTAGACTAGAACACCCCTCTGGGTTAGGTTAGAATCGCAGCCTGGTTAGATTAGACTTGGCGGCGTTCTAAGCTAAAATCGACCCCACCCCTAAGCACCCCGCCGCCGCCCGCTCGGCGGCGCATTCCGCCCGTGATCCGCCTCTGCCGCCGCCGCTGCTTCTGCTGCTTTGCCGCCTTGCCGCCGCCTTGCCGCTGCTTTCCCGTCTGCGGCGGACGACGGACCAACCGTACGCTTCGGCTCAGAAC
>JAKSOX010000170.1 GCA_024405335.1 Kiritimatiellia bacterium | reverse complement strand
GCGATGCAGATGCCGTAGTTGACCACGGGCACGCCCGCCGCTTCGCAGCGCGCGATGCGCGCGAGCACCGCCCGGCGCGTGAGCATGCACCCGCCGCAGTGGACCACGAGCGCGTACCGCGAAAGGTCCTCGGGAAAATCGCCGCCGGAGGAAAACGCGAACGACAATTCCTTTCCCGTGCGTTTGCGGATCCACGCCGGCAGTTTCACGGATCCGATGTCACCGCACTGGCGCCGATGCGTGCAACCTTCGGAAACCAGAATCCGGTCGCCGTCCTTCAACGCGTCCAACGCCGCCGCCCCCGCGCAAAACGCCCTCAAGTCGCCCTTTGCCCGCGCGAACAGAATGGAAAAACTGGTCAACGGCACGTCGTCCGGCAGCATGGCGGACACCGCGCCGAACGCCTGGCTGTCGGTGATCGCCAACGCCGGCTTCATCGCCAAAACCGCCGGCAGTTCCTCCACCTGGCAAACCACGGGCACCGCATGCGCGTCCAACAGTTCGCGGATCACCTGCTGCTGCGGCAGAATGAGCCGGCCCTTCGGCGCCGAACCGTCCTGCGGACACACCAGCGCCACCACGTCGCCCGTCTTCGCCATGTCCGCCACGAGCGGCCGGGCGGCGTCGGCGAGCCGGATCGCCGCCAGCTTGTCCTTGAGCGCCTCCACCGCGTCGCCGCGGAAAAACTCCACCACGGGAACGCCGCGTTTCGCGCAGTCGTCCCACACCCGCGCTTCGCACGCCTCGCGGCCGCGCACGCCGCGCGCGCAATCGTACACGAGCACGGCGACGTCCGTGGCGGCCAGCACGGCAAGCGATTTCCGGACGCGCTCGGCGCCCAGCTCGCCTTCGTCGTCGAGCCCCGCCGTGTCCGTCACGAGGCACGGCCCCAGCGGCAGGATTTCCATCGCTTTGGAAACGGGATCCGTGGTGGTGCCCGCGACGTCGCTCACGATCGCCAGATTCTGCCCCGTCAACGCGTTCGCGAGCGTGGACTTGCCGGCGTTGCGCTTGCCGAAAAACGAAATCCGGACGCGGTTTCCCGAAGGCGTTTCGACCATCTCCGCCATCACGCTTCCTCCTCGTAGAACGTGCGCACGTCCCCAGAACGCAACGCGTCCAGAAACGCGCGCGCCGGCGCGTTTTTCGCCGTGGGAACGAAATCGAACGTCCGGAAGCCGAGCTTCTGCGCCGCGAAATGCTCCAGCGTCCGCCCGAGCGCGCGGCAGCTCACCACGAAATCCGTGACCCGTCCCGTGGACGATTCGCGCACCACGTAACACACGAGGCCCATGTCGCCGAACTTGTCCCGGGCGCGGAACGTCCAAACCTCCGTGCCGGCGTCCGCGAGAAGCGCCTCGAATTCCGCCGCCGTGCGCCGGATCGTGGTGGCGTTGAACTGGTTCGTCTTGCCCGCCATCTGCGCGAGCCGCGGCACGTCCGCGGCCGTTGCGCGCGCCACGCGGACCTTGAGCCCCAGCGACGCCAGGTAGTCGGGCCGCGTCGCCGCCAGCGGACGCCAATCCGTCCGCAAAAAATCTTCCCGCGTTTCGCCAACGCCCGAAAACTGGACTTTGCCGAGCTCTTCCAACACGGTTGCGGGAACCGTCCCTTCGCGGGCGTCGAAATCGGGCACCATCACGCCGGGCAGGTGCGCCCGCATCTGCACGCGCTCGTGCGGGTTGTCGTCCAAAAACACGAAATGCTCCGGAGCCAAATTGAGCGCCCGCGCCGCCGCCAGCAAATTGCCAGGTTTCGGTTCCCAATTGACGCCCACGTGCGCGAAGTCGGACAATCCAAGCGGATTGTCCGGACGCGCGAAAACAGACGAGATCGCGCCTCCGGGCGGCGGATCGTTCTTGGAAAGAAGCACCAGGAACACGCCTCGCGCCTTGAGCGCGAGCAGTCCGCGCTGGAAATCGGCGTCGGGCACGACGCCGTCCGGTCCGTCCTCGCTCACGATGCCGCGCCAGAGCGTGTTGTCCGCGTCCACCGCCAGCGCCTTCGCGGGACGGCACGGCACGTGCGCGTGGAAATCGCGCAGCGTCTTGAGTTCCGGCACGCGCGCCAACGGGATCTTGACGCCCCAACGCGCCTCGAGTTCCATCACGAGGTTGAGGTGGCCAACGCTGTCCCACGCGCCCGCGTCGCGCGACGAGTCAAGCGCGAGCGCCGCCGCGTCCACGCCCAGCGCCGCCGCGGCGAACGCCAGAAAATCCCGCTCGGCGACGACCGCGTTCACAGCTCCACCACGCCCCGCGAAAAAGGCCCCAGTTCGAACGCCGCCGCGGACGCCGCCAGGCCCGCGCCGAAACCCGCCGCCAAAACCCGCGTCGGCAACGCGAAATCGGCCGGCAGGTTCGCCAACGCCAACGGCACGGAACAACTGCCCGGATTGCCGCCGTCCAACGCCGCCGTGACGAGACGGTCGCCCAAGCCCAATGCGTCCGCCAGCTGGCGCGCCACGTAGCCGTTCGCGAGATGCGGCGCGAAAACGCCGAAGTCCGTTCCGAAGTCCGCCAGAAAGGCGCGCACCGGTCCCGCCACGAAACGGTACACCCCGAAGCCGTCCATCTTCACGCGCTCGCCGCAGGCGAGCGTTTCGCCGCCCGCGCCGTCCGTGAAAAACGCGAACCGCGGCGCCGCGGCGGACGGCTTGGGCGCCACCACGCAGGCGGTGGCGGCGTCGCCCATCACCGCCACCGTCGCCGCATCGGCCGGATCGACGAACGCGCTTTGCACGTCGCCGTCCACCAACAGCACGGGGGCGTTGGCGGCGGCGGCGAACTGCGCCGCCTGGAAAAGACCGTAGGGCCACCCCGCGCACGCCATCGAAAGATCCACCGCGGCGACGCTTTGCGGCAACCCGAGCGCGTGCTGCAGCTGCGCCGCCAGCGCCGGGAATCGGCGACGGCGGGAAAACGAAACGGCCACCACCGCCGCGACGTCCGCGCGATCGACCGCCGCCAGCGCGCGCTCAGCCGCCGGCAACGCGAGATCGAACACGTCGGTCCCGGCGGGCGCCACGCGCCGCGTCGCGAAGCCCGTCGCCCGGACGATCGCCCGGGCTTTCGCCTCGCCCACGAGCGGCGTCAGGGTTTCAACGGAATCGACGTGCGCGGAAGGCACGCACCCCCAAACGCCGACCAAGGAAAAAGGAGGACCGAACACGTTCATTTTTTCGACACGCCTCCACCACCGACTGCGCACAACGCGCGGATCGGGCAATCGCCGCATTTCGGCCGCAACGGCCCGCACCGCGTCTGGCCGAACGACACGAGATGCGAATTCCAGGTTTTCCAGTACTTCACCGGCAGCAGGCGGCGCAACGCCATTTCCGTTTCCAACGGCGTTTTCGTATTCACGAGCCCGAGGCGGTTGGAAATCCGGTGCACGTGCACGTCCACGCAAACGGCCGGCAGGCCGAAGCCCACCGCCACCGTGAGATTGGCCGTCTTGCGGCCCACGCCGGGCAGTTCGCACAGGGCCTCCACCACGTTCGGCAAAACGCCGCCGAACTTTTCGCGCAACACGCCGGGAAGCGCCCTGAGATGCCTGGCCTTGTCGCGGTAGAACCCCACGGGGTAGATGAGTTTTTCGATTCGCTCCGCGCTCAACCGTTCGAGTTCGTCCGGCGTGATGCCGCCTTCGGGGCGGCCGCCGTTCGCGGCGGCGAAAAGCCGCCGCACCGCACCGGCCGTGCACTGGTCCTTTGTGCGCGCGCTCAAAATCGTGCCCACGAGCACGCTGAACGGATCGTGCGTCTGCGCCTCGACGAGTTCGATGATCGGCGCGGGGTGCGCCTTGAACTCCTTCTTGAGCGCCTTGTCGATCGCCGCGATTTTCTTCAGCGTTTCCACGTTCCCGTCTCCGCGCGGCACAAGTGCCGTCCCGTGCGTTTTCCTCATCTGCGCAACCATTTGTACCCGTAGTAGCCGAACCATTCTCGGAACGAACGGACGTTCGCGTCCAACGAACTCGAATCCGGCAGGAAATCCTTCGCCCGCACTGGACGGACTGCGAAAAAGGAGTTTTCGAAATCGGACGGCGACGGCACGCAGTCGAGCGACGGCGCGTAGCGGTTGAACGTGAACAACGCCCGGCGCATGTGCCAGGCGCTCGTGACGAGCAGCATCTTCGTCGGCGATGCGTTCGTGCCGGACGCCGCCGCGACCGCGCGTGCCTCCTCTTCGGTGTTGCGCGCCTCGAGGAACGAAACGGCCTCCGCGGGCACGCCGAAGTCGGCCAGCAGACCGCCCGTGCTTTCCCGGACCCCGATGCCGGTGGCGACGATGCGCGGCGCCTTCCCCGCCTTGAACAGGCGAACGGCGTGCCACACGCGGTCGGCGTTCGCGAACATTTCGGCCATGTCGCTCAGATTCGTCTCGACGCCCATTCCGCCGCCGAGCAGGACGATCGCCGCCGCTTCGGGAT